>JAPPAB010000078.1 GCA_026705765.1 Gemmatimonadota bacterium | reverse complement strand
CCCCGAGGATACCACCACCCCAGACCTCGGCTCCCGACGGTGTCCCCGGCACGGGTAAACTCGCAAACAAATCATCCCATTTCTCCGGCACAAACAAGAGATAGTGCGAGGCCACGTAAAAAAGATTGGCCAGTTTAACATCCATAAACAAACCACACGCCCAGGCAATCAGACCAATCGCAGCCATGGTCAAAACCCCCAGCACCATCAAACTAACCCACACCGCAAAAATCATCCACGCCGCATATAAAACCAATCGCCAGGGCTGTGACCAGGTCAGTGAAAACGACTGTATCACAACATCTAAAATATCAACCCCCTCTGTACCCACAATAGCTGGCGACATAATCACAGCAACAACAAATACCAGACCGATAAACACAGCCAACAACGCCGCAAAAAAAATCGGAATAAAGCACAGCGCGAAAACGATCTCACCCACTGCGGGAATCCAGCCAGCAACCCACCCAATCACAACGCCGCCAACCGCAAAAAGGGCAAATAGAGCAAACACGGCAACGGGACCAAACAGCACGGTTTTCCAGCGCGCCCTTGCAAATCGGCAGGCATCGCCAACCGAATAAAACTCATCCCCTCGAAGCTGCTGAAAAGTGATCTTGCACATCATACTGGTCGTCACAAACACCACCGCAAGGGCAAACACCATACCCAAAACGTGCAACCCCGTACCGAGCAAATCAAATTCACCAATCGTTGCACCCGGAAATAAACCGTAGCGCTGCCACAGACCCGCACTGCCCGCACGAACATGCGCGATAAGCAACAAACCCGAATAGCCCGCCCAGGCCGCGACCAGCCCCAACAGCCCAACCCAAATTTTTTTTCCAGACCACCCCAGTCTCACACAGCGAAAAATATCTCGAATATCAAAATGCAGATTCATATGACCCCTTACTGTTCAGTTGGTTCTTCCCGCTCATTCAAATTGAGCACTTCTCGAACCACAGTCAAAAAATCACCCAACTCCATGTGCGAAGTTCGCGCTTGCGCGGGCTTACTGCGCACCTCCGGAGGCAAGGGCACATGCCTGAGCCTGACCTGGCGATTTCCACCTTCGCCCACCTGCACGGCATAACATCCCTGTCCCAATCCCATCGGCCATGGAGAACCAAAATCGTCGCGCTTCGAAAGAAACAGCACAGTCTCTTGCCCCACCACAAACTGCGGCATACCTGGCACATACATGCGTTGCCCTTCCCATTCACCGCCGGGCAAAGTCAGCATCATTTCTGAATCAGCCCGTCCTTTGACCACCTCCATAACTCTAAACCGCGTTTGGGTAAAAATACCCTCCCGATCGGCAAAAACTGCATTATCGCGCGCGAGACATTTGACATATACAATAGTCTGCGCGGTTTCGCACATCTCTTCAAAGGCAAACGTCTTCACAGTCGTCGCCCAGACGGGCGTCCACCCCATAGCCATCAACATCAAACCTGCAAACAATCGTTTATACATTCTCCTACCTCCTGAAAAAAACAGCAACCAGTAAACATCTCAAATATCATCTCTTATACATCTCAACGGGCAAACAGTTGCAGGATGAACTTAAAACTACAACCCAAGCGATTCAAACACCTGTGCCGCCAACCTCATCGCCTCATCGCGGTGCGTCACACGCCCTTCTAACTGGGCATCTTCAACAGCCCGCAACACCTGCTTAAACGCGGGACCGGGTTTTTGCCCCATCGCAATCAAATCGCGTCCATTAATCAACGGAACAGGTCTGATTTGTTCTGGCTCCAGATTCTCCAGCGCAACCTTACAAAACTCATAATTGTCCAACGCACCATGGCTCGACAAACAATCGATCCGGTGCAATTCCAGGTGATCTTCAAACCGATCCGTACGCAAAAAGCGCTTCAACGTACTCGAACGCATCTCCTGTACATGCATAAATTTGTGATGATCTGCCACCAACGCCGCAATATGCTTTATCTTTTCCGACGAAAAACGCAACCTCCTGCAAATCTCCTCGGCCATCTCGCGCCCAACTTTTGTATGATTGTGAAACCGAATGCGATCCCGCACCTCATAAGTAGGGGGCTTACCCACATCGTGCAACAAAATACCCATCGCCAACTCTACAGAGGGATTCTGCATCAAACCCAACATAATCAGCGTATGGGTCAACACATCGCCCTCGGGATGAAACTGGGGCGGTTGGGGCACGCCATCCATAGCCACAACCTCGGGCATAAAAACCGCCATCAACCCCAGATCGATCAGCCAGCGCACCCCCAAAGGCGCGCCCCCCTCGGTCAAAATTTTGCCAACTTCATCGCGAATGCGCTCGAAACTTATGAACTCGATACTCCCGCTCAGTTCTCCAATAGCCTCTCGCGTCTTCTCCTCAAGGGGCCAGTGATACCGACACCCAAAGCGAATCGCGCGCAACATACGCAATCGATCCTCACAAAATCGGGCATGCGGATCGCCAATCGTGCGAATTACCTTTTCTTTTAAATCAACCTGTCCCCCCACATAGTCGAGCACAACATTTCCCACAGGATCGAAAAACATCCCATTAATGGTAAAATCGCGCCTCCTCGCGTCCTCTTCTTCATCCACAAACACCACACCATCGGGACGCCGACCATCGGAATACCCCAGATCGCGGCGAAAACGCGCCACCTCATAATGATAATCACCCAGCCGCACAATCACCACCCCAAAATGCGCCCCAACCACCTGTGCATGCGGAAAAATGCCGATCACCTGTTGGAGATCGGCATTTGTGGCAATATCGTAATCGCGGGGCACCTGCCCCATCAACATGTCGCGCACGCATCCACCAGCCCACAAAGCGCGAAAACCCCGCGCCTGCAAACGACGCACAATTTCCAGCGCGCCCGTGCGTGCATCCTGGTCATTCGTCACATCAAATCACCTCTTATCATCACTCCTCTACCGTCACCCGCTGAATACGCGCACCCAAACTGCGCAAGCGCGCATCAATCTGTTCGTAACCGCGATCAATCTGTTCGATATTTCTAATCACACTTTCGCCCTCGGCACACAAAGCCGCAATAATCAGCGCCATACCCGCCCGAATATCGGGACTCGTCAAATGCTCGCCATAAAGCTTTGACGGCCCCACCACCACAGCGCGATGCGGGTCACAAATCACAATTTTCGCACCCATATCGATGAGACGATCCAACCAGTACATGCGCTGTTCAAACATCTTCTCAAAAAACAGCACCGTACCCCGCGCCTGTGTCGCTAACACAATGGCAATACTCATTAAATCGGGTGGAAAACCCGGCCAGGGATCGTTGTCAATGCGCGGAATCGCATCGCCCACATCCGGCATAATTTCCAGCTTCTGAAAGGACGGCACCACAATATCCTGTCCATCGACCTCAACTTCCAGCCCCAATCGCCGAAACACCATCAAACTCTTGCGCATATTTTTGGGCGCAGCATTGACAATGCGAATCTCGCTATTGGTCGCCCCTGCCAACCCAATAAAACTACCGACCTCCATATAATCCGGACCAATTGTATGCGTCGTTCCACAGAGTCTCGACACGCCTTCAATAACCAGTTCATTCGTCCCTATACCCGAAATTTGAGCACCCATCCTGTTCAGCATCAAACACAATTCCTGCACATGAGGCTCTGAAGCCACATTGCTCAAAATAGTCGTGCCCCGCGCAAGAACCGCTGCCATCACGGCATTTTCTGTGCCGGTTACACTGCGCTCATCCAAAAAAATGTCCGCACCAACAAGTCCTCTGGGTGCCTCAAAATCGTAAATGTGATTGGTATGAAACCGCACGCCGAGTTCTTCCAGCGCAATCAAATGCGTATCGACCCGCCGCCGACCAATGCGGTCGCCCCCAGGTCGCGGAATCGTCGCCTTCCCAAATCGTCCCAACAACGGACCGGCAAACATAAAACTGCCGCGCACTTTTCGGCACAAATCCGCCCGCAACACAGACTTGCGGACACCCCGTGTACAAATAGTCAGTTCGTGATCGCCCGAGTAACGAACCTCTGCCCCCAGATCGCGCAAAATTTCAACAATAACAGCAATATCGCCAATATCAGGCACATTTTTGAGCACCACAGGTTCTTCAGTCAACAAAGTCGCCGCCAAAAGAGGTTGCGCCGCATTCTTATTGCCAGCAGGAACAACAGTGCCAGACAAAGGATGCCCACCCTCGATAACAAATTGTTCCATAAAAAACATCTCCAAACTGTATTATGGAGGAGAAAAAACAGGTAGATTCGTGGTTATGCTTATCATAGTACAGTTATAAAAATATATCAAGAGTAAAAAGGTAGAATCAGGATTTGCAGGATGAAAGGATAAACAGGATGAAAATCAAAGGCAAAACCTTCTGGATCGCGGCTAAAACCCTGCCGCGATGACGCACAGGACGACACGGGGATCGTCTCTACCTACTTCACACCTTTCTCCATCTCCCAATACAACTGTCCACATCCAGCCGCAATATCATCTCCCTTGCTATAGCGAACAGTTGCTGTCAATTGTGCCTGAGACAAAATATCGACAAACCGATCAATTGCTTTCTGAGGGGGGCGTTCATAGCGCGCATCTTCAATGGGATTCCACGGTATCACATTAATTTTACATGGAAGATCGCGCACAAGGGCAATCAGCCTGTATGCATCTTCGGCTGAATCATTAAACCCGTGCAACAACACATATTCAAACGTCACCCACCGTCTAACCTGATCGTAATAGGCACGCACTGCGGACAGGAGTTCTTCAATAGGCCACTTGCGATTGATCGGCATAATCTCTGACCGCTGCTCATCGGTCGTCGCATTGAGCGACACAGCCAATCCAATTTTGAGTTTTTCGCGCGCCAGTTTTGCAATACCCGGCACATGACCAACCGTTGACAATGTAATGCGACGTATGCCCACAGCCGCTCCATAATCCAGATTGATCAGCCGAATAGCCCGAATCACCTGATCGAAATTCAGCAAAGGTTCTCCCATCCCCATCATCACCACATGCGTCAACTCATCGCCCTCTGCACGCAAAAATCGCTGTGCGTACAACACCTGCTCGACAATCTCTGCCGCCGTCAAATTGCGAATCAACCCCATGCGCGCGGTCGCGCAGAACTGACAATCGAGCGGACACCCCACCTGCGACGACACACACAGCGTGCGACGCTTGCCATCCCACATCAAAACACTTTCGATAAGCCGCTTATCGGGCAACTCAAACAAAAACTTTACCGTATCTGTTGACAAAGACCTCAATTCACCAACGCAATTTAATCTCAAAAGCGTAAATTGCTCATCGAACCGCGCGCGCACGGTTTTGGACAAATTCGTCATCGACTCAAAATCCGTGACACCCTTATTGTAGAGCCAGTCAACCAACTGCCGGGTTCTGTACCGCTCCAGGCCCATATCGGACACATGCTGTGCCAATTCTTCGGGAAACAAACCCTTGAGTTCTATTTTCTCAGCATTCATTGTATAACCTGAATTAGCAGCCAGCTAAAAACTTTCTGGATCTCGGCTCAACATCATGCCGCGATGACGGTTGCTATCCTTCCCACTTCACACTTCAATTTACCCAGCTATGCTGATCGCGTCAAGGTCACAGCGCGCGAATTACAACATATAGCAGAAATAATTTTATGACCCCTATATAATGCGGTTGACGTACATAGCGAGATGGTTTATTGTTGTGGCGCACATTTTAGTCAGCAATAATTGAGAACGTTTACGAGGGTCCCTCCCCCACATGCCAGTTCGCGCATATAAAGGTCAGCCAAAATCCCCCAAACGATGGGTCTTCTTCTGCTTACTGATATCCGTCAGCATGCTCTTCGGCCTTGGCAAAGAACCGGCAAAAGATGAACCCATCGCAAAAATGACTAAGGAAGGTCCCGCAGAATCAGACCCGGTCAAAGCAGACCTCATCCTCCCACTTACCCCTCCAAAACTCAAAACTACCAGAATTGTGGGATATATCGCCAATAAGGACAATCTCACCGAAGCCCTCATGAGCGAAAATATCTCGCGCGCCGATGCTCTCGAGCTTATCGATGTGCTACACAGAGATATTAAACGCGCGTCATTCAATCCCAATATCGTTCGGAGCGGGGATCGCTATGAACTGGAGCTCGACAGCCGCTCAACCATTCAGCACCTCAAATACACCAGGCAGAACAACCACGAAACGCAATTTATCGTCGAACGAATAAATGGCCAACTCAAAGCCAGGCAAGAAAACCTGCCATTGAAGCGAGAGGCCATTATCGTATCCGGCCGCATAAAAGACAACATCTGGAGCGCGCTTCAAAAAACCGGTGAAAATCCGGCTCTTCTGTGCGACAAACTCGAATACGTATTTGAATACTATATCGACTTTTACAACGACTGCAGAACAGGCGACCAGTTTACGCTCGTCGTTGAAAAACTCTACGGCAAATCCGGTACCTTTGTCCGCTATGGCGATATTCTCTCAGCCCAATACCAAGGTGACAAAGAATCTTTTCAGGCATTTCTCTACACCGACCCCAGAGGAAACAGAAATTACTACGACTCTAACGGTCGCTCACTCCAGGCACTCTTCCTGCGCAAACCCCTGAACTTTACCCGCATCAGTTCCCCATTTACCAACCGTAGATTTCATCCCATACTAAAAAAATACACGCGCCATCACGGCGTGGATTACGCCGCGCCATACGGCACAAAAGTCTGGGCCATTGCCAATGGCACGGTTGCTTTTGTCGGACGCAAAGGTCCGCTTGGCAACTATATCGAAATCGAACACAGCAACGGCTATAAAACCGGCTATGGCCATCTGAGGGGATTTGCGCGGGGCCTGAGAAAGGGACAGCGCGTCAACCAAAAACAAACCATCGGTTATGTAGGTTCAACCGGACGCTCCACAGGCCCACACTTGCACTTCAATTTTTACGCCACAGTAAATGGCAAATACAAACTGATCAACCCAACGCGGAAAATCAATCGCCCCGCAGGTCAACCCATCCCCGAAAAATACATAGCGTATTTTCACCAGCAGCGCGACCAGTATCTCGCGCTCTTAGGTCGCAAAAACGGTTCAATCGTCACAACCGCATTGCCGGTAGGGGTAGTAGCAGAGTAGATTCTTTTCTCACCTCCCCGGATAAACAAGTTCTATAACCGTGAATACTCACGGTCTTTTTTTTAGGATTATCTCATGAAAGTCGCCTATTTCGACTGCTTTGCCGGCATCAGCGGCGACATGACCCTCGGCGCGCTCGTCGATGCGGGCTTGTCTTTTTCCGTCCTGAAATCTGAACTCGACAAACTCAGTGTGCGCGAATTCACCCTCTCCCAGCGTCGCGTGGAAAAACACGGCATTGCCGGCACCAAAATAGACGTCAACGCTCGGGAAGGCCACGTCCACCGGCACCTGAAAGACGTACTTGAAATCATCAACAGCAGCGAAATATCCGCCTCTGCAAAAGAAAAAGCCGCGCGCGTCTTTCAAAAACTCGCCGAAGCCGAAGCAAAAATCCACGGCACCACCATTGAAGCGGTACACTTCCACGAAGTGGGCGCAGTAGATGCCATCGTCGATGTCGTCGGCGCTATCGTCGGCCTCGAAATCCTCGGAATCGAAGCCATCTACGCCTCCAAATTCCGATTTGGCTCGGGTCACACGCGGGGCGCACACGGGGCAATGCCCGTCCCGGTTCCCGCAGTCGTAGAAATGACCAAAGGCTTTCCATCCGAACGCACAGATATCCCGTATGAACTCGTCACCCCCACCGGTGCAGCTCTCCTCACGACACTCGCCTCTAATATCGGCGAAACCATTCAGCTACGCACAGAAAGCACGGGTTATGGGGCTGGCACGCGCGACGTCGAACAGGTCCCCAATCTCCTCCGCGTTGAAATCGGCGAACGCGTCGCAGATCCCCGGACCGATTTTCCCGTCCTGCTCGAAACAAATATCGACGACATGACCCCTGAAATTTACGGCTACCTCATCGACCGCCTGCTCGAAGCTGGTGCTCGCGACGCCTTCCTCACTCCCGTCATCATGAAAAAAGGCCGCCCAGGCATTCAACTCACTGTCCTGGCCGACCCCAACAAAGAAACCGAACTCACCGAACTCATCTTCTCAGAAACCACCACCCTCGGCATCCGCCGCCTGCCCGTACAGCGCCACATCCTCGAACGCCGCACAGACACCGTCCAAACCCCGTACGGACCCGTCCACGTCAAAATCGCCGACATTGGCGGCAAACAGCGCATCACCCCCGAATACGACGACTGCGCCCGCATCGCACGCGAAAAACAGGTACCAATACTCGACGTTTACAAATCTGTAAATTCACTATAGCTACCCCTCCCCCGGCCTCTCCCCGTACAGGGAAGGGGAGACATACTCTCCCCTTCCCCGTACTACCCCTCCTGAAGATCCTCTTTCACAGCCCGCAGAACTTCATAGTGCCACTCATACATAGCGTCTTCATCAATTGCGAGAAACGCCTGGTGATCAAAAATCAGCTGATCGTCCTCAAATTTAAAAATTGGATAAAATGGATCTCCTCCGGGAACGCCCGAACCCGTTCTCATTTGCCATTCGCCTTTCGATATGGACCCCTCTTTCGCCAGTAATTTTAACCTCTCATAACTCGTCTTCTGCATCATGTCAACCACCCACGGCTAAAGCCTGTGGGCTTGTCCCTGCCACATGATTCCCCCGGTGGTTGACACCACCATTGGGGGTATGGCGAGACTTTAGGCTTGTTGACACAAAGCC
>JAPPAB010000077.1 GCA_026705765.1 Gemmatimonadota bacterium | reverse complement strand
GCACATTGGTGGATCAGTCCCAGGCCGCAGGCTCCTACCAGATACGGTGGGATGTGCTCGATCAGCGGGGCGTTTCGCTATCGACGGGGGTCTATATCGCACGTCTGAGCTATCCCGGCGGGGTGCAGACCCAACGGCTGCTCTACCTCAAGTAGCGCCGAACGCACAAAAAGAAAGCCCCTGAAAATTCAGGGGCTTTCTTTGTACGCCTCATATTTTTCACAACACCCTACTGAACCCGCATCCATGTATCAACCCATGCCCCCTCATAAGATGCCGTCATCGTATTGCCTTCAAACACCCACTGCTGCTCATCGTGTGCAATCTCAATTTTATCGCCCTCAACCGTAATCTTGCCCTTCACACTCTTGGCCTTGGGATAAATCGACATCGGTGCTTCGGCAGAAGACCGATACCCCTGGCGAACCAGCACATGCCTGGCTCGCGTAATCGCCGATGTAGAAATCTCATACGTACTGGCGGCATAATTAAATCGCCGGGGCGTACCGTCTTTTAAGTCCTCGAGAAAATTGAGCGTAATATGTGCTTTTCGAGAACTGATTGGCTCCCAAAAAAGCGACCCTTTTATATGCGGGGCACGCAACACAGTCCCATCTTGCAATTGACGCGTTTGCAAAACCCAGGTACCCGCCAATTGTGTTTGCATATCTGACAGACGATCACTGCATCCCTGAATTGCGAACACAGACAGGAGGCATATCATCAGGCGTTTCATTTCGATCTCCCTGCAAGTTATCACCACAAAAACGAACAACTACAGTATATTTTTCGATTCGCGCTCTGTCAAGCCAAAAAAATGCGATGAAAGGTAAGACTGTGAAAAACTTGACCTTTTCTAATAACAGCAATATATTCAAGGGCGATATAAAAATCAAAAGTCTATATATCGCCTTTTTTGAAATTCTTAAATCTAACTCAAAAGGGAGGACCATCGTGATGAACCCTCGTACATTACTTTCCATTGTCGGACTGCTCGTGCTGGCCGGCGTCTTTTCCAATGCGCCACCCGCCCTGGCAAATTGTCCACTTCCTCCCGGCGTGACGCCTCCTGCGGACCCGCGTGTGACGGCACAACAGGTGGAAGATGGCAGCGCTACCCTGATGGACTTCGCGCTGGCCGTGAGAGAGCGGTCCAGAGAATATGCCCAGGGGGCCGCGACCACGGAGGAAGCGGTATATATCGGATGTATCATAAGGCAGGAGGATGGGATTTGGCGTTCCGGTTCCACGTACATCGTGAGCCTGACGCTCGACGGCAGAGTGTACATTCACGCGAAGGACATGGCATTGTCGGGCAGGCTGATCAACCCTGTGATTTACGGCGCGATCCTTTTTGCGTTGGGCGTATCCCCAACCGATCTGGCGAATCTGGCGTCTCCCGATCCTGCTGTCGCCGCCCAGGCTTTCGGCGCCGTCGTGGGCACATTGTTGCAGGAACCGGACGGCGCATTCGATGCGACCACTCCTATTCCAGGTCTGTCACCAGGAATACCAGGCGCTTCGGGCCATGCCGCTGTCTATGTCGAGCCCAATTTAGGGGCGGCTCCGATTGTGATGCTCATGGGATTCGATCTCAATGAATCTCACCTGGTTCCCATTAGCGATGAAACAATCGATTACGGCGACCCGGCCATTACCGCCGAGGCGGTGGTGGACAGAGAAACCCTGAAGACCTTCGTCACGGAAGCAGGAAATTACTTTCTTGAAATCCTGAGGTCCGGCGATACAGCCGCTATTCAGCAAACCAGGATCGCCTTGCGGGATGAGAACGGACCCTGGCGACACGGTCCCGTGTACCTCTATGTCCTGGATATTGTCAGCAACATCATCATATTTCACGCAGCGTTTCCGGACAAATACGAGTATCGGCCTCTGGTGCCGACCGTCCTTGATGCTGTGACCGGAGAGTTCATTCTGCCTCAAGTCATCGAAGCGGCGAAGAGTAGCCCGGAAGGCGGCTTCGTGGAGTATTACTTTGACGATCCCACGGACGACACCGACAGCGCCGACATCCCAAAGGTGGGATACGCACGCGAGTTCGCCGCTGAAATCCGGAGGGCAGACGGAAGCACAGTCCCGGCTGACTTCATCGTCGGATCGGGCTTTTATGGGCGCGCACCCGAGGTTGTCGTCCCAACTGAACCCCATACGGTAGTGGAGGCCACTGTTATGG
>JAPPAB010000076.1 GCA_026705765.1 Gemmatimonadota bacterium | reverse complement strand
GACACAGGAAAATTCTCGCCAGATGTCGGTGAAGCAGTCGTTGCCGTTTTTTGCACAATCAATATGGCTTATGCGGGCAATTGTGGCATAGCGAATGTTGGGAGAAGCATTGGGGCTGGCGCAGTGATACACCAAAAAATGAGCGAGAATGAGATCTCCTGCCTGACCGGTGATCATATCCGGTGGTTCGGGCTGGTCGATACGTGGCTGTCCATTGGAGAGAATTTCAATGCCCTCCTTATTGAGATAGTCTTCATAGACGTGATGGGACCCGGGCCAGACAGTGAAATTCCCACTATAAGGCTCGGGTACATCGGCGAGATAGATGATGCCAAAGCAAGTAAAGCCCCGGTGATAGGAGCCTTTTGGTTTGCCATTTCTCCCATTGCCCATATTATCGATGTGACCGGTCGGTTCGGGCGGTGCTTTGCCCAAGACATTGGGAAAACGTGAGGCGGGAGTTGTCCTACCAATGGGAGTTTTAAGATTTCCTTTGCCCAGTAGAGATTCAGTCAGAGAAATGACAGGGCTTTTGTGGTACAGATCCTTGATCATTGGGCTACTATTGAGGTTGCTGACGACCTCACCGCCACCGTGATGCTTTGCCAAATTCAGACCCTTCGGGCTGAGTGTGCCGATGGAATAGTTGATCGCTTGACGAGCCGTGTCAACCATTGATTTTGAGACCGCACCAGGGATTTTGACATAACCCTGGTGGTAAAATTTACGGATTTGTTCAGTGGTGAGTTTCATTGCGTTCTCCCTGTTTGTCATACCCAGCTATTTTGTCTTTGCACACAACTTACATATCAAAAGGCGCAACAGCAAGCCGAAGATAAAGTTATCATTATCTGCCCGGCAGATTTTTTGCACGGTTCACGAGATCATGGACATCCATGTATGGTTCGGGGGCTGTAGATATCCAGACGACCTCGCCGGTCGCATCCAGCAGAACTGTGCCGTGCGCTGGGCCGGTGTGGGCCATGCCAAACCAGCCTGCCCATTTGCCAGCAGTGTCTGAGATAAGGCTCGACGACAGCGCAGCAACTCTCTCCTGATCTGGATCGGATTCTGGGGTGATGATCAGCAGGTTGATGTCGTTCTCCCGAAGGACCTCATCGAACAAACGCGCGTGCTCGTAACAATGCCCGCATTGAACGCCAGTGATGAATGTGACGACGGTCGTCTTGCCAGTGATCAAGCTGAGTTGCTCTGGCTCTTCCACAACCAGAAACTGTCCCATCATCCCGTTGTCTTCATGTTCCAGGATGTGGCAGTGGTACATGTATGGTACCTGAGGATCAGCATATCGATCGAAGGCCATGATGATCCGAACGAGATCACCTGGAGGCACCAGGACTGTGTCTTTCCAGCCGAGGTCGGCACTGGTGGATGGTTGGCCGTTGCGGTCGAGAATTTGAAACTGGACCGGATGGAGGTGAAAAGGGTGAGGCTGACCGCCGCGATTGTGTACTTCCCAAATCTCAATGTCTCCCAATCGCACGACCTCATCAATTCTCGCCATATCCATTGTCTTGCCGTTGATCGGTGGTCCCCCTCGACCTCCTCGACCTCCTCGACCTCCTCGACCTCCTCGACCTCCTCGACCTCCTTGTAGAGCCTCCAGATTCCGGGTGATGCGTTGTTGTATGTTTTGTAGTCGTCCCCCTCGTCCCCCTCGACCACCTTGTCGGGGTCCAGCCAAAACCATCGGACGGGTTTTGGCGGCGAGTGCGGGATCAATGCGGGAGATGGTGTTGAGGCGCTCTGGCAGTGCGTGAGATGCACGATTTGTCGGTCGGGGAACGATCTTTAACAATTGCAGATTCCCCGTGCCGATTCCCCCAAAAAACGATATAATCGTTCTCCGCAATCCTGCTTCCGGGTAGCTTTTCAACACGACTTCAGCACCGTCGCTGAAGTCAACCAGGATCTCGGCTCGCTCGCCGGGTGCGAGGATCACGCGGTTGGTTTGGAGGGGCGTCTCGAGGAATCCGCCATCTGTGGCGATCTGATGAAATTCTCGGTTGTCGTCAAAGCCGATGTAGTAGATACGCGCATTCGAGCCGTTTAACAGTCTGAATCGAATGCGACGCGACTCAACCTGGAGAAATGGATTATAGGTTCCATTGATCAGCATGGTGTTTCCATAGACAGCACCCTGGTTGCGGGCAAAGCGAAACGCACCGTCGTTGTCAAATAGTCGGTCTTGGAGCACGAGTGGAATGTCGTCAACGCCGTAGGTCTTTGGCAGGTCCAGCACATCACTGTTATCGTCATCAATCCACATGAGGCCAGCGACTCCCCGATAGACATGCCGTCCCGTACTGCCATGAGGATGCGGGTGGTACCATAACGGAGCGGCCTGTTGATCGACCGGAAAGCTGGCAGTCCATGATTCTCCAGGCTCGATTTTCTGATGTGGTGTGCCGTCCATGCGAGCGGGAACGTGCATTCCGTGCCAGTGCATTGTCGTTATTTCATCCAGGTTATTCTGGACGGTCAGATCGACATCTTCGCCTCGACGCAGTCGTAGTGTCGGTCCCAGAAACGGTCCGTTAACGCCAGCTGTCGGTGTTTGTTTGCCTGGGAGGAACTCTCGGCTTCCTTCGGCAACGGTCAGGAGAAACTGCCGCCGTCCATCTACAACGGTTCCAAATAACTGTTCGGGAATCAGCAGCTTATTCTCAAAGGTCAACCCACTGTTTGTGGCTCGGATGAACAACAGCCAGTAGCAGGTCGCGCCCAATAACAGTACGATAATCAACAGTTCTATTGTGATGGGCTTCAGCCGCCGGGGCCTGGTCGCCGTATTTGCAGGCATGCTTTCTCTTTATATGGGTGATCCGCATTGCGCGCTTGTGCGCGAGTGGTGTGACATCTTATTTGACAGTAGAAATTCGTG
The DNA here is from genome assembly GCA_026705765.1 of Gemmatimonadota bacterium. Lineage (NCBI taxonomy): Bacteria > Pseudomonadati > Gemmatimonadota > Gemmatimonadota bacterium. Next base: position 113,098 of record JAPPAB010000076.1, on the reverse strand, counting down.
GCGCGTTCCATTCATTGCGCATCCTAATAAAAAAAGGCCGTGAGATTAGTTCTCACGACCTTTTGACTTTGATTATTAAAAAACTAAGTTACAAGAGCTGAATTCGTCCAAGCTATTTTACCAACGCCTCTTTAGCGAATCGTGGACACTGACCTCCAGGTGAGGACCGAATTCCTCGATCTCCAACCGGACCTTGAACCCATCCTGAATCGGTGACAGGGCTTCGTGATGGGTGCCGGTTGCAACGACATCTCCTGGCTCCAGAGTGATGACGCTGGTGATTTCCTCCAGCAACTCGGGAATGTGGCGGGCCATATCGCCTGTAGAAAAATTGTGTTTGAGGGCGTTGTTGACCCATAGCTTTACTGAAAGATCATTTGGATTTGATACCTCATCGGCAGTCACCAGAGCCGGTCCGAGGGGAGCAAATGTGTGCCAGCTTTTTCCCAGAAAGAAACCACCGGGCAATCCGCGAGCCGAAACATCTATGAACTGTGTGTAACCAAAGACGTGGTCCAGCGCGTCGGCTTGCGAGAGGTGGCTGGCCCTCTTGCCGATTACCAGAGCCAACTCTGGCTCAAAATGGAAAACACTCGCTTCGGCGTCCGGGAGTTCAACCGTGCTGCCAGTAGGCATCACGCTGGTGTTGGCCTTGAGAAATCCATTGAACAGACCGCGCTCCGGATGCCCCGGCTCGATATAATTACCGGCGGCGCACATGAGTTGGCCGGGGCGGGGTAGGGGCGATTGCAAAGTCACCGTATCGAGGGCGACACCATTCCCACCATCTATGGCACTCTCAATCCTGGGCTGTATGGCATCCCAATCAGTAATGATCATCTGCATCATTTCTTGAGCGTTGTGATGCCCTAAGCCTGCGACTGAATTACCAACTGGGACGACTGTATCGCCCTGCAAAACGCCCAGTTGAAAGTCATTGTAGAGTACGAATTTCATGAAAGTTTCCTCCTGAAAAAAGATGTTAATATGGATTTAAAGGTTGGATGGGTTAAGCCTGATTGATCATCAACGCATTTACAGAGTGCGGAGAGAGCGATATCTTAAAGTTGGAGCCTCCAATTGAGATTTCGCGTGTGTTAATCGCAACTTTATTGGGTGAATCCCAGTCGTTTCGAGACATGTAACTCTCACCGGCAATGGTTTGGAGTTCTGCGGTATTAGCTGGGGCGAAGTTGCTGAGTTCGCAAGTGATCTCGATTTCTTCGGTGGGATGGCGATTTTGCGCCAGTATAATCAAGCCATTATCCCAGATCGCTGCAAGGGCGTCAATGTAAGGCAGGTTAGACCCCACCATGATGGATTTAATGTTCGCTGTGAAGGTTGGTGATGAGGTGACGGAATGCACAAGGGTCGCCTCGGGAAGATTGCCGTAGAGGTGTGATACCCAGTGAACCGGAGCCGGGTAAACGATCTCCCGCTCCTTCTTCAGGCCACCTCCGTGATTTACCAACGCACTGTGGGTAAACATCTCGACGAGATCACCTTGCCGCATTGCGCTGTGTAACGCGCCTGCCAGATAGAGCGACTCCGCTTGTGTGGCATTCGTCGGTAAGTGGGGAACGCCACACATAATCTGATGCTCCGTGACGGCGATTTTCACATCCGGGTTGTACGGCGTAGCCTGAGCTTTCAGTTCATTGAGTTTATCATCGTATGAGGCGATGTAGCCCATGAGGGCCAAGTAAACCGCTTCGGCATCCTTTTCCCGACGCGCCCCGCCACCGGTAAGGGTGTGCAAAGATAGTGACCGGACGAGTTTTCCTTTCCGCTTGACCAGAGGCTTGTTCCATTCGAGTGACTGGCCATTGGCGATGATCAGCAATTCGGGATCGACCTGGAGCATCGCCGTGCGGAAGGCTTCGTACCTTTCGGCGTATTCTTCTGGCGTACAGTGACCCATTTGCCAACGGCCGTATAGCTCATTTCCGATTTCCCAGTATCGAATGTTGTAGGGTTCTGGATGGCCGTATTCGGCTCTGAGTGCGCCGTTTGGTGTATCGGTTCCGCCATTGCAGTATTCCACCCAATCCGCCGCTTCCTGTGGTGTTCCATTTCCCGCGTTCACGCAAATCAGTGGCTCACAGCCCACTGCCCTGCAGAAGTCTATGAACTCGTCTGTTCCAACGTGATTGGGTTCGATAATGGGCCACGCGGGATTTGGCAAAACGGGACGCTTGTCCGCGGGGCCAACACCATCTCGCCAATGGTACCCCGATACAAAATTTCCTCCAGGATATCGCAGCAAGGGAAGGCGTGATTCTTTTAGTATTTGGATAACGTCCGGGTCAAAGCCAGAGATGTGATCGTCTGAAAAGAGAAATACCTGATCAATCCACACCTGGCCACGATTGGGAAGGCTGATCCGAAATTCAACTGCCTCACCTTTTTTGAGTGAATCGGCTGGAAGTTGGAGATCGGCTATGTAGGCGGACCAGTCGTCTGTAAGACCGGTTACTTCGGCTTGTGCAAGTACCTCGCCGGATGATGCTTTTGCGAGTGCGATTCGGATGGATTCGGCTTGCCCTCTTGCGTAGAAGGAGGCCGTGTAGCTCAATATCCTGTGGGCTGGCAAGTAGGTCGATTGGCGGATTCCCGCTTCAGACCCAGGGACTGTGATTCTTTGACTCGTGCGGGAGTTGTACGGGTTAAGCCAGTCAATGAGATAGGTCGCATCTTCTGAGCCGTAGGGCAGCCATCGGTAGGCGATACCCCTTTCGTAGGCGGATCTGTGTCGCTCGATATCGAGGTCCCTTAGACGGTCGGCTTCTGGCGTCCAGATCCGGCTAAAGAAAGACCAGTCTGCGAAGGAAGTGTTCTCTAAGATCTGCGCCCACATCCCATTGTAGATGTTGCGACCGAGATGCTCTGTAAATTTTCCGAAAAGATTTCTATTGATGGGTTTATCCGCTTTCCGATTGCAATCAATGAATACACGAGCCTCACCATAGGTAGGCACTATTTGGATCAAGGGGACGGCGTCTGGCATGGATTGGTTTCCAAGATTTGGATGGTGTCGGTTGCATTTGAGTTCAGCAAGAGGAGCCAATATAAGACATTTTCCCGGGGATTGAAAATCTGAATGATGGCTTGCGATTTCTTTAACAGGTACTATATTGAGAGGTCATTATTTGAATACACATATTGATGGGAGGCACTGTGGGTAAACCAAATGTGTTGATACTCTACCCCGACCAGATGCGGTTTGATGCCATGGGCTGTTCGGGTAATCCTCTGGTGAAGACACCGCATATTGATCGTTTGGCAAGTCAGGGCGTGCGGTTTGATCATGCTTATGCATCGTTTCCGCTGTGTTGTCCGTTTCGGGCTTCCGTGATGACGGGTAAGTTTGCGCACGCTCATGGCATGTATGCCAATCACTATCCGATTTCACTGGGGCAGACTTTTTTGGCAGAAGTGTTTCGAGACCATGGTTATCGAACGGGCTATATTGGCAAGTGGCATCTGGATGGTGGCATCAAGCATGGCTATATCCCACCGGATCGCAGGCTGGGCTTTGATTGGTTTGTCGGTTTTAATCGAGGGCATGAGTATTTTAATTCTATCTTCTATCGCCAGGATGATCCGACTCCGCGTGTCAGCAAGCGGTATGAACCGGACGTTCAGACAGACCATTTGCTTGAGTTTTTGGATGAAACCGATGAACGGCCTTTTTTGGCGATGGTTTCCTGGGGACCACCTCATCCTCCCTTAGTGATGCCGGAAGAATATGAAGCCATGTATGCTGAAGGCGAAGTACCTGTGCGAGAAAATTCACCCGATGCGGCGGGAAGCCGGGCATTTTTGGCCAGGTATTATGGCATGGTCACGGCGATTGATGATAATGTCGGACGCATTATGGATTATCTGGATGAGAAGGGATTGTGCGACAATACGATTGTGTATTTTGTGAGCGATCACGGTGAGATGGCTGGCGAGCACGGTTTATATGACAAACGCATCTATTATGAAGCTTCGATGCGCGTGCCTTTGATTGTGCGTTGGCCCGAAAAAGTGGCTGGTGACCGCGTGGTCGATGGTCTGGTCTATCCGGGTGTTGATTTAATGCCGACACTCTTAGAGTTGTGTGAGATCCCGATTCCAGACAGCGTACAGGGAACGAGTTTTGCACCTGTGTTACGAGGTGAAATGACGTCAGGCCACGATGTGATCCACTATAAATGGTTGATGGAATCGGATGGCCCAGAAAAAGTGCTCACGGCGAGGCGAGGGGTGCGTACACACGACTGGTTGTATGCAGCGACAAAATCTGGACCAGAAGTGTTGTTTGATTTGAGAAACGATCCGTTGGAGATGCATAACCTGGTGAACAGGGCATCACATCGCGATATCGTTGAAGAACTGGACGGGATAATGAAGACGCATATGGATGAAACGAACGACGATTGGGGAAGGATGGCGATTTTTCCGCCGCCCAATTTTCAAACTCACGACAAAGGGAAAGCCTACTTTCAAAAACTGGTTGAAAAGGCCATTGTTGAGGATTAATTGTGATGCAAAAACTACCTGCCAATTTCATTTTTATTTTAAGCGATACACATCGCTATGACGCTATGTCATTTACAAATCCCTTAAAAGATCATTTTGAAATTTATACGCCTAATATGGAGCGCATGGCGAAAGAGGGGGTTAGCTTTAAAAATTGTTATACGAATCTGCCCATCTGCTCGCCTGCAAGGGCGATCTATCAAACGGGTCGATGGCCCTTTCAATGGGGCGGAATTGCAAATCATATGGATTTGAATGATCGAGTAGATGAAAAGAATAATGCAAATAAAACTTTGGGATTCTTGTTTAAGAATGCGGGGTATTCAACTTTTCATGTTGGGAAATGGCATCAGGGTTTAGAGAACAATGCTCAAAATGCGGGTTATGATGAATCGTATATATGGTCAAATGAGAAACATGACAGCATGATATATTGCCATAACGGCGGGGATTTTCAGGATCTGGATCCAGGGGATATTTTAGGAGATGGGAGTGATATCCCATATACAGGCGTTTCGAAATGCGATACATTTTCTTTTCCAGCTTTCCCAAACCATCCCTATAAAATAATTGGTCAAACCGATCAAGCCCTCGCTTTACTGGACAGGCATGACATTGATGCGTCTCCTTTTTTTCTCACGCTTTGCATGCAAGATCCACATGGTCCATTTACCGGAACAGATAGCGCGCCGGAGTGGGGAGATTTTTCACACCGTTCTGACTATCCGGAGTTGTATCGACATGATGAAAATCATCCTGCAAAAGCCTTAAAGCCCTATCAGAGCTACATAGACAACCCCGTTTATATGCCATATGACCGCATCCGTAATGCGGTTAATAACTATGACTATTATGGCAGTATTACTGCGGTGGATGAGCAATTGGGGCGGGTTTTGGATTGGCTCGATAACCAGCCGGAAAGTGTTCGAGATAATACCATTGTCATCTATACGTCCGACCATGGTGCTATGGGTGGTGCTCAGAATGTTGCAGGAGGGCAAAAGCGATGGCCGCATGACCCGTCATCGAGAATACCGTTTCTCGTGCGCTGGAATAAAGGTATTGAAACTCCTGGTCGGGAAGCGGATGAACTCCTCTCATTCATTGATTTTTTTCCGACCTTTTGCCATTTGGCGGGATTGGACGAAATGTTGGCGGAAAAAAGTGATAAAGCGAGCCTGGAGTCTTTAGACTATTTAAAAGCCTGTCCTGGTATAAATCACAGTAGAAATATTATAGCAGAATCAGGCGGACCTGACCCCGATTCTGTATTTTTATTTCATTTTAGCAATATGAATTCCATATCGAGTCCTTGTCCTGTTCATCGAACCGTTGTGACAAAGGACTGGGTCTATAGTGTCAAGGGGAAAACGCGCTTGGGGGGCAAACCGAATTGGACAGTGTGGGACGAACCCGGCGGTTGGCTGTACGACCGAGACAAAGATCCGTTTCAGATGGACAATTTGTTTTTTGATGAAAATTTTGAGGCCATTCGTACAGAGCTTCATCCTTTATTAGAAGGCTGGATGAAAGAGGCAGAACTTCCATTTAGAAAAAGGTGGTTTGAGAAAACGACCCGCAAAAATATCGAAGCGTGGTCATCTGAATGTGGTATCCTCTCTGAAGACGAGGAAGCTATGAGAGCACAGGGCCAGTCGTATGTCATGAATTTATGAAAGCGATGTTCCTGTAATTTTTTTAAGCTGATTTCCTTGTTAAAGAAACGATCGATTCATAGAGATCTTGGCAAAGAAATGATCGGTTCCTTAATTCTGACTCCGGAAAGGCTGTGTAGCGATATGAATTACGACTACATCATTGTTGGTGCGGGATCGGCTGGGTGTGCTGTTGCTGGTCGTTTGAGTGAAAGTGGGCAGTATCGCGTTTTATTGTTGGAAGCCGGTGGACCGGATGATCGGGACGCGATTCACATTCCTGCGCGTTTTCCAGATCTGTTTCATACGGATAAAGATTGGGATTACGAAACCACACCGCAAGCCGGGTTTAATGGGCGACGGGATTACGTGCCGCGCGGCAAAATGTACGGCGGTTCGAGTTCTATCAATGCGATGGTCTATCAGCGAGGTCATCCGAGCGATTACGATCAGTGGGCTGCGATGGGGAATGACGGCTGGGCGTATGTCGATGTGTTGCCCTATTTCAAGAAGATGCAGCACCAGACGCGGGGCGGCTCTGAATATCATGGGACAGGAGGTCCCATTTACGTATCAGACCCTCGGGATCCAAATCCACTGAGTGTGGCGTTTGTCGAAGCGGCTCAGCAGGTGGGGTTCCGTCTGAATCGAGATTTTAATGACGGAGATCAGGAAGGGTTTGGCCTGTATCAGGTTACACAGAAGGAAGGTCAGAGGTGCAGCGCGGCGGTGGGATATTTGTACCCGGCATTGGAGCGAGACAACTTTACCGCGATTCCATACGCCTACGTTACACACCTTAAATTTGACGGCAACAGGTGTGTGGGTGTTCATTACATGCACGAAGGAGAGAAGCATGCGGTTGAGGCGGATAGGGAAGTGGTACTTTGTGGCGGGGCTATCAATTCTCCTCAGTTGCTGATGCTGTCGGGCATTGGTCCGCCAGAACATCTCAATGCGCTAGGTATTTCGGTTGTTAAGGCATTGCCGGGTGTGGGACAAAATTTGATGGAGCACGTTCAAGTCGGGATTGCGTATGCCTGTACTGAGGAGATTGCGCAGGCTGGCAAAGATAATCCCGAGCAAGCGATCAGGTACCAGAACGAAAGAATGGGATTGCTCACTTCCAATTTGGGGGAAGCGGGCGGGTTCGTGAAATTGTCTGCCGATGCATTCGCGCCAGAATTGCAATTTCATTTTGGACCTGATTGGTTTGTTTTGCACGGGTCTCAAGAGATGGAGGGGCATGGATTCACAATTCTGCCGGGGCTGGTGGGCACAAAAAGTGTAGGAGACCTTAAGCTGCGTTCGTCAGATCCGTTTGTTGCACCCTTGATCGATCCCCAATGCCTGGTTGAAGAGGCCGACGTTCGCGTGATGCTGGAAGGTGTTAAACTGGCGCGAAAAATTGTACATGCACAAGCTTTTGACCGATATCGCGGGCAAGAATTTTTCCCGGGAGATGATGTGCAGGATGATCAGGCATTGATCGACTTTATTCGCAATTATTCAACGACTATTTACCATCCGGTGGGTACGTGTAAGATGGGCAACGATGATATGGCTGTGGTGAACAATCGACTTCAGGTGCACGGAATTGAAGGGTTGCGCGTTGCAGATGCTTCGATTATGCCATTTATTATCAATGCAAATACCAACGCGCCCTGTATGATGATCGGGGAGAAAGTAGCAGATATGATTCTGGGTGGCTAAATTCACTACACACCTTTAGAAATGAAGGGATTTACATGGAAACTAAAGATGCGACAGGGCAGACAGTGATTGTAACCGGCTCGAATCGAGGAATTGGGCTTGGGTGGGTGAAGCATTATCTGAACGCGGGTGATTCTGTCGTGGCCACTTGCCGGACGCCAGCGGAGGCAACAGATCTGATTGCGCTGAAGGAAGAGTATGGGAATAAGCTGTTGATCGAGCAGTTGGATCTGTCGAATGAAGAACATTTCGACCGGTTGGGGGAATCCCTGGCTCAGCAAGGGGTGCGTATTGATATTGCTATCAACAATGCTGGCTCGGGTAGTGGGAAACCTTTTGGCGAGTGGAACACGGAGAGTTTTGCGATTACTTTTGAGGTGCATACCATTGGTTCTGCTTTGTTTGCACAAATGGTTACGCCACTGCTGAACGACGGGGCAAAGCTGGTGCTGACCTCTTCTGGCGTGGGCAGTATCGCGCGCGCTAACCGTCAGAACGAAATGGATGCTTACGCCATTGCCAAAGCAGGGGTCAATATGCTTGCCAGGCGGTTGTCCGTCAGGCTCGCCGACCGCAATATTGTGGTGGTTGCGATCACACCGGGGGCTGTACTCACAGGCATGAATCCGAACGGTACGATCTCTGTAGAGGAATCTGTTGGGCTGATGACCGGCACGCTGGACAAGCTGACCATGGAGGACAGTGGTGGATTCTTTCAAAATAATGGCACAGTGGTGCCCTGGTAGCTCTTGAGAAAGGACCCTTTGTATGGCAGAGAAGCCCAATGTGATCGTGATTTTTACAGATGATCAGGGATATGGGGACGCGAGTTGCCTGAATCCGGATGCGAAGTTTCAGACGCCAAATCTGGATCGGTTGGCAGCAGAAGGGATTGCTTTTACCAATGGGCATTGCTCAGATACGGTTTGCACGCCTTCGCGTTATGGATTGCTGACTGGACGCTATTCCTGGCGGACGTTGAAGAAACAGGGCGTTTTTCCCGCGGAAGTGCCGTGTCTGATTACAGACGAGCGTATGACGCTGGCTTCAATGTTTGGGACAAATGGATATGATACGGCGATGGTTGGCAAGTGGCATCTGGGTATGAATTTTCCTGGCGAGGTGGGCAATCGCGATTGGCGTCAGCCTGTTACCGATATGCCGTTGGATAAAGGATTTGATTATTTCTATGGCATACCCGCTTCGCTCAATTATGGAATTCTCGCCTGGTTTGAAGGGCGATATGCCAGAGTACCGCCGACAGTTTATACGGCAAAGAAACCCAATAACCGGCATATGGATTATCGCATCATGCCGCCGTATGAGAATACGCCAGAAGAAACGCTTGAAGCATTGGGCACAATGGGGATGGAGGTTGCGCCTGATTTTATTGACAATGAGTGTTTGACGCGGTTTACCGATAAGGCGATTGCGTGGATGCAGGGCAAAGAAGCAAGCGCCAAAAGTGGTAAGCCGTTTTTTTTATACCTGCCATTTACATCGCCGCACTATCCCGTATGTCCGCGTGAGGAATTTTGGAATCAGGGCGATTGTGGTGGCTATGGTGAGTTCGTGATTGAGACGGATTACCATGTAGGGCGCGTGCTGAATTATCTGGAACAATCGGGATTGGATGACAATACGATTGTTGTATATACCAGTGATAATGGTCCTGAGAATTCGTGGCGTGGGCGGATTGACGAATTTGGTCATCATAGCAATGGTATTTATCGCGGAGGCAAAAGGGATATTTACGAAGGTGGACATCGCGTGCCGTTTTTTATGCGGTGGCCCAGAGGCATTCAGAATCCCAGACGCGAATGCGATGATCTGGTAGGTCTGGTCGATTTGATGGCGACTTTTGCTGAGGTTGTGGGTGCGGAGTTGCCTGCTGATGCGGGCGAAGATAGCCAGAGTTTTGCGAAGATACTCAGCGATCCTGACACACCCCATGAACGATTGCCTTTGATTAACCATGGTGCTGGGGGACGGTTTGCGATTACAGAAGGTACGTGGAAGCTGATTATGGCGCACAGGGATGAGCCGCTGGAGCTTTACGATCTTGCGAATGATCCTGGCGAGACAAAAAACGCGATTGGCGACCATCCTGAGATTGTAGCGGACCTGACCGATAAAATTACAAGTATTGTGTGCAATGGGCGTACGACCCCAGGAGAGAATCAGGCGAATGATACCGATTACTGGGATGATTTGACGTGGATTTCATCTGAGGATTATCGGGCGAGGCAATTAAGATGAGGCACTCTCAACAAATACCGGGTCAGCGTCCCAATATTCTGGTTATATGCAGCGATCAGCATCATCCAGCAATGGTGGGGTATCGGCAGTATCCATTTGTCGAGACACCCAATCTGGATCGCCTCGCAGGCGAAGGTACACACTTTACGCGGGCGTATGCCAATTGTGCGGTGTGCGGTCCCAGTCGCATGAGTTTTATGACGGGGAAGTACGTTCACCAGATTGATAGCTGGTCGAATGGCGTGCCTCTGCCCGAAGAGGAAAAACGAAAGACATGGGCAGCGCGGCTGGATCAGAATGGTATTGAATCGACTTGTATAGGCAAAATTGACTCCGCGGGCACTGTTGACGATCACAATCCGGGATTTACGCATTTTGACGAGCCTGTTCACCGAACGGCATGGGACCCGTATCCGAGAGAGTTACCTTTTGTCACGCGCCTTCCGGGATATACGCGGCCAGCCAGTCGGAGATTTTTGCTCGAAGCGGGTGGGGGAGATGTCGCTAAAATTGATGATCGGCAGGAGTTGGGATTCTATGGTCACGACCGCGAGGTGACGGATAAGACGCTGGCGTATTTGCGGGAAAAAGGGCAGGCTAAATCGGATTCGCCCTGGGTGCTTTATGTCGGCTATCTGTATCCTCACTGGCCGTATCGCGTACCTCAGAAATATTTCGATATGTACTATCCCGATCGCGTTTTGATGCCCCACGATGCACAGTTCCCAAATCGCGATATTCATCCCGCGATGCAGGAGTGGCAAGCCTCCAATGTATTTGGAGAAGTGACAGAGGATATGCTGCGCCGGACGATTGCCGCTTATTGCGGTATGATCACATGTATGGATGATATGATCGGCGAGATTCTCGATGAGTTGCAAGACCAGGGGCTGTATGAAAATACATACATCATCTATACATCAGATCATGGAGAATCCATGGGCGAGCACGGGCTTTTTTTTAAGCACTGTTCTTATGAGGGGGCTATTGGAGTTCCCCTTGTGATCACAGGACCGGGTATTCCTGAGGGAGAGGTCAATACCGATACGCCCGTTTCTCTAATCGATCTCTATCCCACCATTTTGGACATGGCGGGGTTGGATCCCGAGCCTGGCCTGCCCGGCGCAAGCTGGTTGCCACTTGTGGGGGGGGAACCACACAAACGGTCTGAGCGCGTTTTTGCAGAATGGCATGGTCCACAACTTCGAGGCGCGTATTACATGATTGTGCGGGGCGATTACAAATACACCTGGTATGAATTTCATCCGCCCTCGTTATTCAATGTGAAGGAAGACCCGAAGGAAGAGCGCGATCTCGCATCGGATATTGAACAGGCTGACAGGCTCAAGGCATTTGAAGAGGAGTTGCGTTTCATAGTCGATCCAAAGGCGACGGCTCTGCGCGCCAAGCGAGATTTGGGGCTGATCGCGCCAGATGGCACGGATATGACTGATAGCCTTATACCCTGGGCGGGATTTGAGGACGGGACACTTGAGAAAATTCACCGTGCCGACCGTGCGCGGCATCGGCGGTCATAATGGAGGAAAGGGATGACACCTGAAAATAAAGAAAACACACCGACAGTCGCTTCGTTGCCCTTTAGATTGGGTGTAGGGTCTGCATTGAAAGCCGCGGCTTTGGCTTATTCGCAGACTGTTCGCAACGAGCCTGGGCTTTTGGCTTATTGGCGAGTGGGAGAGACCCAGGATGCGGATGCCGGTAGAGAGAGTTCGTATGTGGCTTTGGGGATTGTGCCACATCTGGATGAAGATCTACTGGGCGATGCATCTGTTGAATTCTTTTTTCAGGTTATCTCCGATGAACAGTTGGACTACGAACCCTGTCTTATTTCGCATCAGATATCCCACGGCGAGCAGACGCGATTCGCATTTCATGTGACGCGAGATTTGAATGCGCTTCGATTTCTCAATGGCACAACAAATACGCTGATTTTCCCACCCGATGGGCCGATAAAAGTGGGACAGTGGTATCATTTTTTGGCTACGAGCAAGCCGCGACAGGAATTTCGCGCTTATATTGATGGCGTCGAATGCTTTCTGGATATGGGTTCTCTGGCGTTTGGCGTGCGGCGGCAAGCTTGTCCGATACAAATTGGTGCGTCCAGCGAAAATGGCGAGAATCGGGCTGTAAATTGCGCGATAGATGAGGTGGCCATATACAATGTGGCTCTGGCGCCATTGGATATCGCGCGACACGTTGATGCGGCTGGTCGAGAGACGCTCCGAAAGCAGATGGTGCATGATCGGAGACAACGAGAGGATGAAGAGAACGAGGTGGCATCAGATACGCTTGGAGTGCGTCTAAACGATCCCGCTTTGTTTGATCCCGGCGAGACAAAAGTATATGAGGGGCAATATCTGGATGCGATTTCTCTGCCGGTGGGAGGTATTGGTGCGGGTTTGATTCAGATGAACGGCAAGGCAGAACGGTCGGTATGGCAAATATTCAATAATTTTGAACATATCGAAGTGTTCAATAGCTTTTTTGCCGTGTGGGCGAGGCCACGGGGAAAAGAGCCTGTAGTCAGAGCATTGCAGACTTCGGATGTTGGGGTATTTCCCGCGATGGAACGTCTGAGATTCAGGGGGGAATACCCGTTTGGGTGGTTTGAGTTCGCAGATGCTGATTTTCCCCTTCGGGTTGAAATGGAGGTTTTTAATCCGCTGATTCCCCTCAATGTGAAATGTTCGAGTATCCCGTGTGGGATTTTTAATCTGACGGCGAGCAATGAGGGCGATTCTCCTGTAGAAGTCAGTTTTCTGGCTACGCAACAAAATGCGATTGGCATCACGGGAGATAGTCCCAATGGGGGTTATGGCGGCAATGTCAACCGGGTGATTCGAGAGGAAGATGCGGCTTCGATTCACATGACGCACCTGTCGTCACCGGGTGTAGATATGGTGCTGTCGGCACAGGTGGAAAATGCTTGTGCGACAGCGTCTTGGATCGGCTTGCGCGATTTGTATGAAGCGTTTTCTCGAGATGGTGATCTGGAGTATGTCGAAACAGCGGGTCCGTCGGCTACAGGCGAAACGGTCGATTGCGCGCTGGCTACGCCATTTGTACTTCGACCAGGGGAAAAGCGCACCATTACCTTTGTTCTCACCTGGTATTTCCCCAACACCAACCATGGTGCGCATATATGGGTGAAACACGGCAATATGTATTCAAATTGGTGGACTGATGCGCTGGATGTTTATGCGTATCTCAAGGCTAATCTCGGTGATTTGACACAACAGACGCGGCGCTTTCACGATACGCTCTATGCGTCTAATCTCCCACACTGGTTGCTGGACCGAATCAGTTCACAGGTTGCTGTGCTGAGAAGCAAGACGTGTTTTTGGGCAAAAGATGGGTATTTTGGAGGCAATGAAGGTTGCGCACCAACTTCGGGTTGTTGCCTGGGGAATTGCAGTCATGTATGGCACTATGCCCAGGCGCATGCGCGTCTTTTTCCCGATATCGCGCGGAGAATGCGCGCGCAGACATTTGCATTGCAGCAGGAAGATGGAGGATTGCCTTTTCGCCACAGCGATCGCCATTTTGAAATACAGGGTCCGGCAATTGATGGGATGCTCGGCGATATTTTGAGTACGTATCGCGAGTATCAGTGTAGCTCGGATCAACAGTGGTTGCACGTGCATTGGCCCAGTGCGCAGAAGGCGATGAATTTTGTGATTGCGCGTTGGGATTCAGATGAAGATGGCTTGTTATCGGGGTCGCAACACAATACGCTCGATGGTGAACTGTCGGGATCAACATCGTGGATGGGGACGCTTTACCTGTCAGCTCTTGCGGCGTGTGAAAAGATGGCTGTATTGGAAGATGATGCACAGTCCGCTGGCCGATATCGCAGGTTGCGCGAAAGGGGAACAGAAAACCAGAATCAGACGCTCTGGAATGGCGAGTATTACGTGCAGAGTCCCGACGAGGATGCCCATGAAGACTACGGCGATGGTTGCCATATCGATCAGGTGCTGGGTGAGTGGTGGGCACCGCAGGTGAATTTGCCAGGGCATTACCCTCGGGAAAATGTCTGTTCGGCACTGCGGTCTCTTTTGCAGTACAATTTCAAGCATCATTTTAGGACGACGACACAGCGACCGAGAAAATTTGTCGATAATGACGATGCAGCTATGAAGATGATTTCTTGGCCAAAAGGTCCTCAGCCATTCCGCAGTATGAAATACGGCGACGAGGCGATGACGGGGTTTGAGTATGGTGCTGCTGCAACGATGGTTCAGTTTGGAATGCTCAGGGAGGGGCTGATGGTTGCCCGCGCTGTTTACGATCGCTACGATGGCAGGTTGCGCGATCAGTTGACGGAGATGAATACGGCGTCGTGGGGGTATAGCGGGAATCCGTTTGGCGATGATGAGTGCGGCAAATTTTATGCACGGGCGATGAGTGTGTGGTCATTGTTGCTCGCTTGCCAGGGCTTTGTATATGAAGGTCCCAAAGCGAGGATTGGCTTTGCTCCTGTATGGAAACCCGATGATCACATATCCTTTTTTATTGCAGCCGAAGGATGGGGCCTGTTCAGACAGAGACGAGATGTGGAAGTGCAGGTTATGGAATTAAGTGTTGAATGGGGGCGTCTGCCCATTCGGATATTTGATTTTGAATTGTCCGAAGGTCGGCGTGTACAATCGGTTGTTGTTTCCGTCGATGGAGAGGTGGTTGGAACGGCTACTTCATTTAGCGACGATAAAGTGAGTCTGACCCTGGAAGAAGAAGTGGTTTTAACTGCTGGAGATAAGATGGTGATCAGGGTGTCGGTCAATCTGTAAAAGAAAGGATTAAGTCATGAACCAACCCTTGCAGTTGAAGAGATATTTTTGGGACGCAGTTGTTGCAACCATGGTTTGCTCGTTGGTCTCCACATCTGAAACAGATGCACAACCCGATGGAAATGAATGGGTTGAACTTTACGAACCTCACGTTTTCAACGAGATGCCGTATCGGCTGTTGGAGCCTATAGATTTTGATGCGGACAAGCGCTATCCCGTTATTGTTTCATTGCATGGTGGCGGTGGCCGGGGGACAGATAATCGAAAGCAATTGCGTGGCTGGAATAGACTTCTTGCAGATGAGCAGAGACGAACAGATTATCCCTCTTATGTGCTCGCTCCTCAAGTCAGTCGTTTGTGGAATGCAGAAGACCTTCAAAAGATCAAGGATCTCATTGCAACATTACCGTCCGTTGATATGGACAGAATATACATTCTGGGACACTCCATGGGAGGCCACGGTACCCATGTCTTTTTACAAATTGATCCCCATTATTTTGCAGCGGCAGCCCCTTCAGCTGGAACGGGTTTGCCTCAGACAGAAGAATTTATCGATGCGTCAGTGATTAAAGATGTTCCGATATGGGCTTTCCACGGGGATCTGGATAAGGTCTGTCCATTCGACCGCGCTCAAAAACTTTTTGAGGAGATGGTGAAATTGGGTGGGAATATGAAGTTTACGATCTGGGCTGGTGATGGACATGGTGTTGCTATGAAAATGATTACCGGTGCCGACAATGGCAGCACCCAGCTCAGCAGCGATCGCTGTGATCCCGAGCCGGTGTTTATGAAATGGCTTTTTACACAGAAACGCACTGCCGATTGAGTAGAATTTACAGAACAACATGTTCATATCTCGAGCTGTGAATTGAACATTGTGTTGCAAATACCGTATTATTTTTTTATCGTTCAATCAGTAAGTATATATAAATAAAAGGTTTGTAAAATATTTTGATTAATGGCACCGATTTTGCCTGATGTTCTTAAAAACAATATCAGGGAGATGAGATATGAATAGCTTTGTCAAGCAGAGAGGGGGTATCGCAGGTGTGGCGGATGTGGATATGCCACGAGAAAAACTCGAGCGTTTGGGACCTGAGGCATTGCGCGATGAGGAATTGCTGGCGATTTTGCTGCGAACGGGATACGAGGGCCGAAATGTGCTGGAAATTTCGCGCGGGATAGTCAAGAGGTATCCCATTAATAAACTCGTGGATATGGATCTGAAAAAGCTCACGACAATAAAGGGAATCGGGAGGGCAAAAGCCGCGGGTTTGGTTGCGGGATTTGAACTGGCTAAAAGAGGACTCAATCAGGGGATGGGAATTGAGCCTACTATTACGAGTCCGGTTGACGTTTTGGGGTTTCTGACCGATATCAAAGATCGGCGCAAGGAATATTTTGTGGCACTTTTTCTCAATGCGCGGAATCAGGTGATTTGCCGCGAAGATGTGTCGGTTGGCTCGCTCAATGCCTCACTCGTGCATCCGCGAGAAGTGTTTGCCCCAGCCGTAGGGTCATCTGCTGCGAGTGTGATTCTGGCGCACAATCATCCCAGTGGTGATGTAACACCGAGCCGAGAAGATATTGAACTTACGCGCCGCATGGTGCAGGCCGGTGAGATTATGGGGATTGAAGTGTTGGACCATCTGATCGTCGGTTCAGAGCGGTTCTTGAGTATGAAAGAAGCGAATGTTTTTTAGGCGGTGATATGGGCCGAATATTAACGCTGACAACGGATTTTGGCATTTCTGATGGCTATGTTGCTGCGATGAAGGGCGTGGTGCTCACCTGTGCGCCAGAAGCCCGAATTGTAGATATAACACATCAGGTGCCGCCTCAGGATATTGCTGCTGGTGCGTTTGCTATATATTCTGCGTGCTCTTTTTTCCCAGAGGGTAGTGTACACGTTGGGGTGGTTGATCCGGGGGTGGGGAGTGATCGGCGAGGGATTGTCGTTGAAACAGAGCAATTTGTGTATGTCGGACCGGATAATGGCCTGTTTTCTCCCGTTTACGCGCGAGAAGGGGTGCGGCGCATTGTGGCGATTGAAAATGCGGCATTGATGCGCCCGCAAGTGAGTTCGACATTCCACGGACGAGATGTATTTGCCCCGGTGGGCGCGCATTTACTCCGAGGGGTATCGTGTGAAGAGGTGGGACCGGAAATTGAGGATCCAGTTACATCCGATTTGTGGGGCGTTGAAGAACGTGACGATGCACTCGTTGGGCGAGTGGTGTGTGTTGACCATTTTGGCAATGTGATTTCAATGATTGCGCGGTCACACATTGATGAAAAATATCCCGATGGCGATTTTGAGATTATCGTTGGCAAGATCCGGTTTGATCGAATATGCCAGACATATAGTGAGGTCGAAGAGGGAGAAGCGCTGGCGCTTTACGGCAGTTTGGATACGCTGGAGATCGCGGTTTGCGGGGGCAGTGCAAGCAGGACGCTCGGTATAAAACGGGGGGATGAGATTTGCGTTTGCAGAAGTTAGAGGAGGAGAGGAAGGAGTTGAGAAATGCGGTCTATTTCGATATCGGGCTGTTCTGATGGGGTTTGGGGCTTTCTGTCTTTTTGTCGGCCATGACGCATGTGTACGGTAGTCATACCCAGGATTTTGGCTGTAGCAATTTCGTCGGTGAGTTTGTCGCCCACACATAGAATTTGGGTGTGGGGCAAAGATAATGCTTTTGCTGCTTGTGTGAGGGATGGTGTTTTATCACTGCTTTTTCGGTCGTCGTGCAGGATGAGGGTATTGTCGGTCTCGATAAAATAATCGCACAAGCCGAGGAGGCGCACTTTTTCGCGCTGGCGGTCAGGATTTCCAGAGGTGACAAGGGCGAGTTGATAGCTGCGTTGGACAAGGGTAGCGAGGGTGGGGAGTGCATCGGGGAAAGGGGTGATGGCTTCTACGCTACGGGGGTTATAGGCATTGAGCGCCTGTTCTACGATGTTAGGCGGGATATTGTACTGTGTACCGAGTATGCGAATGGCCTCTGAAGAGCCATGTGTTTGGGAAAGAATTACCTGTTGCTGATAACCGGTCTCAATTGAGAGGTCGGGATGTGCTGGTGCAAGGATTTGAGCGGCTCTGCGGCGCGCTGGTTGGGTGAGTTGGCCCGTGCAGTCAAAGAGGGTGTCGTCGAGATCAAAAATAATGCCTCTGATTTTTGCCGTCATTCGTCCAGGCCCCAGTAGTCGGGTACGCTCAGTCCGCAGAAAATGCGACAGATGGCATCGGCGACTTTGGCCGGGTCGTGGCTGATAAAATCACCCTCGTCGCGCTCTATGGCGTTGGGATGAAATTCTTCTAAGAAGTCTGCGCGGGTCCAGGAACCAAGTGCATTGAGCGTTTCTGTATCGCATTCAACCAGGACTTTGCCATCTTTTTTGTATTTTTTGAGCAGTGGGTGCCAGTCCTCGCTTTTGGGCGTTTGGAATATGCGAAGGTCCTGTACGAGCATGTGATCGATGACGCTATCGCGCTGATTTTCGGGAAGGTGTTTGAGGATCGCTTTGAGGTGGTCAGAGGCTCTAAAATTATCGGTCTGTCCGGGTTGTGTGACGATGTTGCAAACATAGATGGTTTTGCCCTGAGCGCGTTTGATCAATGCTTTTTGGATATCGGACACGAGGAGATTGGTAATGACGCTGGTGTACAGGCTACCCGGTCCAATGACGACGATATCTGCATCTGCAATGGCTTGCAAAGCGCCACGCGGTGCTCTGATCGGACCTTGTTCCAGGCTCACTGTGCGCCCCTGACGCACGCGGATCTCAACCTGCCCTGTTTCGGGATCTATGACGCGCTTAAGCCCGCTATTTTGACGATCGAGTTCGCGCAAGAGCGCGTCATTGGTGACGAGATACGCCCGCTCGAGAGGTGGTTTGCCGGGTTTTCTGACCATCCACTCGGTATAGCGATGTTCACCATTTGTCAGTTTGGCGCAAATATCGACATTGTCAGTGCTGGCAGGGAAAACTGTGCCCTGTACGTGTAGCATGTCACTGGCTGTTTTTATGGCGGCATGAAAATCGCCGAGTTGCTGGGTGAGGGCGGCCACGAGAAAATTGCCAATATGGTCGTTCTTGAAAATACCGGATTCTTGTTCGCTGTTGGGAAAGCGGTGTTGGAAGACGTTGAAGAGTCCCTGAGATATCTGTTCGGGGTCGGCGAGTGCTGTGAGGGCATTGCGAATGTCACCAGGGGGCTGGACGCCCAAATTCCAGCGGATACGCCCCGAGGAAGCACCTGAATCGGTCACGGCAACGACGGCTGTTGGGTGACGGGTATAGGGACGCAGCCCGCGTAAGACAGTGGGCAGACCGGTGCCGCCGCCGATAACGGCAATTCTGAACCGGTCGGGGTTTTTCCCGATCCGCGAGAGGTGCAATAATGTGGATAGTTGGGCGAGGTATTTGATTTCGTAGTCGGGGCGGTCACCTACTGCAGGTGTTTCGCGAGAGAATCTTCCGCGCCGCAACCAGATGGTGGTTAGTCCCTGACGATTGCCCGCGCGGATTTCGTCCTGGGTGCGGTCACCGACGACGATGAGCTGGTCGGGGGAGAGGTTGTGGCTTTCCATGAGTTCTGAAAACCAGTAGGCATGTGCGGGGGGACCTTCGTTGATGATGCGATCAAAATAAGTAGCAATGCCCAGGCGATCAATTTTGTTGCGCTGACGGCGCGCTCTGCCCAGTGTGACGAGAAACAGATTGTAGCCTGCCTGGCGCAATTCACGAAGGGTGTGTAAGGCATCGGGATAGGGGCGGATATCTTCTACATCTTCGGCATTGTAAACGCGCTCCATTTCAGCTACGAGGGCTTCGACCGGCTCGGCTTCCGGGTCGGTATTTTGTTTGTCGAGAAAATGACGCACCCGGTCGGGTTTGTCTTTGAAGACGGCTTTGGCGATATCGAAAAAGGCGAAATAATAGGGCGAGGATGAGTAATAAGGACCGTGTTTGCGTTCGAGCGTATTGATGCGCTGGAATGCGTAGGCACGGGTGGCAAAAAAACCGTTTGAAAATAGAAAGGTAGCAACGCGTTGGCGCGCGGCATGTACGACGGGTGTCAGGTCAAAGAGGGTTCCGTCGAGGTCAAACACGATTGCGCGGGCATTTTCCAGAGACACGGCACATCTCCGCGATTGAGTTGTGAGATCAGCGGAAAAGATAAGGACTTTTTAGGTTAAGAAAAAAAATAACTGTGGGGAAGAAGAAAGATTGTGCAAATAGTATGGAAAATTTGGAAAGCTGCACTCAATTTTGTTTATCCATCGTCTTGTATGATTTGTAAGGCATCGCTGCCGGATTCGCCGGGGCTATGTGATTCGTGTTGGGATGATATTGAGATTTGGGATTCGGAACTACACGAGGTGGGGTTTGAGCACGAATTTGATCAGATAGTTATTTTGTATCAATTTAATGATTGTGTTCGGTCGTTGATTCACGCGCTCAAATACCAGGGGAAAACGCTGCCAGGGCAGATATTTGGAAAGGCTTTGGGGCAGCGCATCGCGAGCTTTGTCGAACCCGATACGGTAATTGTTCCAGTGCCACTTCACTCCGCAAAAACAAGAGCACGCGGATACAATCAGAGCGAGATTATTGCACGGGCAACAGGACGGGTATCGGGTTTGCAAGTGATGGCAAACGCGCTGAAAAGAGTGCGGGCAACGCCTACGCAGACGCGCCTGAGTGTTTTGGAACGCCAATACAATGTACAGGGGGCATTCCGCGTGCGTCATCCCGCGTCTATTGAGGGGCAAAATATATTTTTAATTGACGATGTCGTCACGACGGGTGCGACGCTCAATGCATGTGTGCAGGCTCTGCGATCTGCGGGGGCGCAATGCGTGTCTGTTGGCGCTGTTGCCAGTCCCCCCTTCGGTGAGGATGATCTGTCTCAAGATGTAGAAAAATCCAGGTCTTGACGCTGATTTTATATTTTAGTGGGTGAATACAACGGGCTTGACAGGTATGTTGCAATACCTTAAACTTCAGGTCTTTGAAAATCTTACAGGACTCAGGCACTTATGCTCATCATAGTGATTTTGTAAGGGAGATATTATGTCTGTAAAACGCGTTGGCATACTCACAGGTGGCGGCGATTGCCCAGGTCTCAATGCGGTAATTCGCGCTATTGTACGCAAAGGCATTATGGTTTACAATTACGAGATGACGGGTGTGCAGGAGGGATGGCGAGGGATGCTTGAAGGGCTGTCAGTGCCTCTGGATTTGAATGCTGTTTCTGGGATTTTGCCGCGCGGGGGCACGATTTTGGGATCGTCGCGGACAAATCCGTATCAAGACGGTGCAGATGGTGGCGCACTCGTGCGATCGGGGATGGAGAAAATGGGTCTGGACGCGCTGATTGCCATTGGGGGCGATGATACGCTTGGTGTAGCTCATCAGCTCACAGATCAGGGTATCAAAGTGGTCGGTGTGCCCAAAACCATTGATAATGATCTGGATGGCACAGACCAGACCTTTGGTTTTGATACGGCTATCAATATTGTGATGGAGGCGATTGACCGTCTGCATACGACGGCTGAATCTCACAACCGAGTGATGGTTGTCGAGGTTATGGGGCGCCACGCCGGTTGGATTGCCGTGGAGGCTGGTATTGCGGGAGGGGCAGATGTGATTCTAATCCCGGAAGTCCCATTTGATATGGATGAGGTGTGCGATACCATCAGAAAACGCCATGCCCGAGGCAAGACATTTAGTATTGTCGTAGTTGCTGAAGGAGCCAAGCTCGACGATGACAGTATGGTTTTGCAATCTCAGGAAAAAGATGCATTCGGGCATGTTCGCCTGGGGGGCATTGGCAATTTGCTAAGTGATGAAATTGAGCGGCGCACCGGATACGAAAGTCGCGCTACTGTTCTGGGCCATATTCAGCGCGGGGGCAGCCCCTCTGCGTATGATCGGGTGTTGGGGACGCGATTTGGGATTGCGGCAATTGATCTGATACACGAAGGCAATTTTGGGAAGATGGTGGCATTGCGGGGACAAAATATTGTTGCGATTGATTTGATGGAGGCCGTGTCGAAGCTGCGTACTGTAGATATGAGGCTTTACGATATTGCCAAAGTATTTTTCGGATAATGGTTTGGAGGAAATTATGGTAGGAATGAGAGTAGGGATTAATGGATTTGGGCGGATAGGGAGGCTGGTATTTCGCGCGGCTATGGCGCGAGGTTTCAATGTGGTGGCAGTAAACGATTTGACCGATGCTGCGAGTCTGGCGCATTTGCTCAAATACGATTCGACGCACGGGCGATATCCCGGGTGTGTTAAACATCGGGAAAACGGCGTGCAAGTCGGGCAATCATCGGTTGACGCGCTTGTGGTAGATGGCAAAATGGTGGCTGTTTTGTCCGAACGCGATCCGGCACAATTGCCCTGGAGGTCATTGGGTGTGGATGTGGTGATTGAATCGACGGGCTTTTTTACCGATAAAGAGTCCGCGAGTGCTCATTTGGGAGAAAATGGTGCGAGAAAGGTGATTATTTCTGCGCCCGCCAAAGGGGATTTGCCCACTGTGGTGATGGGGATTAATGACGATGTTTTACAAAAAGATGATGCGGTCATTTCCAATGCTTCGTGTACGACCAATTGCCTGGCACCTATGGTGAGCGTGTTGCACGCTTCTTTTGGCGTTGTCCACGGACTTATGACTACTATCCATTCTTATACGGGTGATCAAAGTCTTATCGATGCGCCCCATTCGGATATGCGCCGTGCGCGGTCTGCTGCCCTGTCGATGATTCCGACGACTACGGGCGCGGCGAGTGCAGTGGGTCTGGTTATTCCCGAACTCAATGGCAAACTCGATGGTATGGCCGTGCGCGTGCCCACGCCAGATGGTTCATTTACCGATTTTGTCGCTGTGTTGAAAAAAGAGGTGACTGCAGAAGAGGTGAATAATGCCTTTGAGTGTGCAGCGCATGGGCGTTTGAAAGGGATTCTGGAATATACGGATGATCCCATTGTTTCTGCCGATATCCTGGGGAATGCCCATTCTTGTATTTTTGATTCGATGATTACGACAGTGATGGATGGCAATATGGTGAAGGTGTGTGGATGGTACGACAATGAATGGGGGTATTCTAATCGGTGTGTGGATTTGATCGCGAAGTTGGCAAAGATGGAAAAATAATCCCTGCTTTTGACTTTTGAGAGGCGTTGGCGTGGCGAAGTTGTCGATTACAGACCTGGATTTGAGGGATCAACGCGTTCTGGTGCGCGTTGATTTCAATGTGCCCATTGAAGATGGGCAGGTCGCTGATGACACGCGCTTGCGGGCTTCTTTGCCCACGATCCGGCACATTTTGGATGCGGGGGGGCAGCCCGTGTTGATGTCTCATTTAGGTCGCCCCGAGGGCGAGGTCGTGCCCGAGTTATCGCTTAAACCCGTGGCTGAAGTCCTTCAGGTGCTGATGGGACGCGAAGTGCTTTTTTCGCCAGATTGCGTGGGGGAGGAAACAAATTCACTGGTGAAACGCGCGTCCGAAGGTTCGGTGGTGTTGCTCGAAAATCTGCGATTTCACGCTGACGAAGAAAAAAACGCGCCGGGTTTTGCCACACAATTATCGGAATTGGGCGATGTGTATGTCAACGATGCCTTTGGCAGTGCCCATCGCGCGCATGCCTCTACAGAGGGCATTACCCATTATTTTGTCGATTGTGCTGCGGGTTTGTTGATGGAGAAAGAATTGGAGTATCTGGGCACGACATTGGCCGATCCAGCGCGTCCTTATGTCGCAATTATGGGTGGGGCAAAAATTTCCGGTAAAATTGATGTGATTGAAAATTTGTTTTCAAAAGTAGATGTCTTACTCATTGGCGGGGGCATGGCATTTACGTTTTTTAAGGCGATGGGTCTGGAAATTGGCAAGTCGTTGTTGGAGGAAGATCGCGTTGGGGTCGCTGCCCATTTGCTCAAGCGCGCAGAGGCCGAAGGTGTAGATCTGATATTGCCGACCGATACGGTTGTGGCGGCAGAGATGACGGAGGGGACACCCGCTCAGATTGTGCCGAGAGATCAAATTCCAGCGGAGTTGGAAGGGTTTGATATCGGGATTGAGACGCGAAAGCGATTTTCCGATGTGGTTTTAAGTGCTAAAACCGTGGTGTGGAATGGTCCTTTGGGTGTGTGCGAAATTTACTCTTTCTCAAAGGGATCGCGTGCGGTTGCCAATGCACTGGTTACGGCGACTGAGCGCGGTGCAACGACGATTGTTGGCGGGGGGGAAACTGCTGCTGCGATGGCAGATTTTGGCGTGGCGGAAAAATTGAGTCATGTCTCGACCGGAGGTGGGGCTTCGCTGGAGTTTTTAGAAGGCCAAACACTGCCCGGTGTGGCAGCACTTTCGGATGGGGAAGAGGAATAATAGGTGCGTATTTTAATACTGAAAGGAAGTTGTAATGAGAACGCCGTTTGTGGCGGGAAATTGGAAGCTGAATAAAACACCTGATGAGGCAGAAATGCTTGCGCAGTGCGTGGTGGATGCGGTTTCGGGAGTGAAGGGTGTGGATGTGGCAATATGTCCGCCTTTTACAGCGCTGGAACGGGTTTCAAGTGTGGTGTGCTGCACTGGCGTAGGGCTGGGTGCTCAGAATATGTACTGGGAGGCTGAGGGTGCTTTTACGGGTGAGGTTTCGGCTCCCATGCTGTTGACTTGCGGTTGTGAATACGTTATATTAGGTCACTCTGAACGGCGGCAGTTTTTTGGCGAAACAGACGATACTGTCAACCGCCGCTTAAAGGCTGCTCTGAGTGCTGATTTGAAGCCTATTGTGTGTATTGGTGAGTCTTTTGATGAGCGCCAGGCCAATGTGACTGAGCAGGTGGTTGAGACGCAAACGCGGGGTGCTCTGGATGGCATATCCGCTGACGATGTGCGGGGGATTACCCTGGCTTATGAGCCTGTTTGGGCCATTGGTACGGGACTGACGGCAACGCCGGAACAGGCAGAGGCCGTCCATGCGTTTCTCCGCGAAGTGTTGGATCAACTTTATGACGGCGATGTCGCACAGGGGGTTCGCATTCAATACGGCGGGTCTGTGAAGCCCGATAATGCGGCGGAGTTGTTTGAGCAGGACAATATTGACGGGGGGTTGATCGGCGGGGCTTCGTTGGAAGCTGAGGATTTTGCCGCTATTGTGAAAGCGGCTATATAGAGGGCGATATGGAAATTTTTCTTTTGATTGTTCATGTGATAGTTTGTGCGGTGCTCATTCTGGTTATTTTGATGCAGCCCGGCAGAAGTGGTGGGCTGTCCGGCGGTGCTTTTGGCGGTATGGGAGGTGGCACATCGATGTTTGGCGGTGGTGGTGCCGTGCCCATGCTGGCGAAAGTGACGACGTATGTGGGGATTATTTTTGCGCTGACATGTATCGGGCTTTGGTACGCGGGGCGTTCGACGGATTCTGTACCGTCAACGGCTGCTGAGCGATTAATGGAAGACGGTCAGATGCCCATGCAGCAAATTCCTCAACCTTTGACCTTTCCAGAAACGACACCCACCGAAGGAACAACCCAAACAGCACCGGCCGATACCGGCAGTACGGCGCCGTAGATTTTGTGCCGAAGTGGTGGAATTGGTAGACACGCTGTCTTGAGGGGGCAGTACTCGAAAGGGTGTAGGGGTTCGAATCCCCTCTTCGGCACCAGAATAAAAACAGGGGCTTGTGATACATGAATCGCAAGCCCTTTTTCTGTCGATAGGAGTAAGAGGCCATGCGCTGGCACATAACCTTTGCCTTGCTATCCATTGTGCTTCTGATCCAACCTCTTCGTGCTAATGTCGCGTTAGAACAAGTTTCCAGTCCAGATTTTGACAATAGTGGCGTGGTTGATTTTTCCGATTTTTTGCTTTTTGTGACCAGATTCGGGGCGCGCCAGGGCGATGAGAATTACGAAGATCGTTTTGATCTGGATGGCGATGGCGAGATTGGGTTTGACGATTTTTTGCGTTTTGCAGCAAATTTTGGCAAAACAGTGTCTGGCCCAACGGCACCAACGGATAATAGGAAAATTCTCGGCTCGTTATTTATCTCGAAGGTATGGGCCGGGCATCCCGTTAGTTTTGACTTGTTGACTTATGGCGATGTTCAATTTGTCGCATTTTATGATGCCGACCGCAAAATGACGGTGGGGATGAGAAATTTAGATGCAGAGACATGGACATTTGAACAGCCCAGAGGTGTATGGCTGGAAAACCGAGGCCGACTGTCGTCGGAAACCGGATGGGATACCCACAATTACTTGACCATGGCTATTGATACCGACGATCATATCCATCTGAGCGGGAATATGCATGTGGATCCGCTGATTTACTTTCGCACAACGCGGCCACTCGATGTGACGAGTTTTGAGCGCATTGATTCGATGGTGGGACAAAATGAAGACCGCTGCACGTATCCCGTGTTTATGCGCGGTCCCAATAATGAATTGATTTTCCGATATCGAGACGGCAGTAGTGGCAATGCGGTTGAATTTTACAATATCTACGATGCTGAGACCAGAACATGGCGGCGATTACACGATACGCCGTTATTGGATGGGTTAGGGCGGATGAATGCGTACGCACGTAGCCCCCAGAAAGGTCCCGATGGGATGTTCCACATGATCTGGATGTGGCGCGATACACCCGATGCTGCAACCAATCACGATATCTCCTATGCTCGCAGCCGCGATCTGGTCGCCTGGGAAACAGGTGGCGGCGATGCGCTGGAGTTGCCGATTACGATAGAAAGCGGTGCTATCGTCGATCCCGTGCCGCCGAGGGGCGGAATGATCAATATGACGCAGTCATTGGGTTTTGATCACCAGAAACGCCCGGTGATCAGTTATCACAAGCACGACGAAAGTGGATATACGCAAGCCTATTGTGCCCGGTTGGAATACGGCGAATGGGTTGTGCATAAGGTAAGTGATTGGACTTATCGGTGGGAATTCGGAGGGGGTGGATCAATTGTTGCAGAGATTCGGTTGGGTAGCGTAAATTTGGCATCCGATGGGGGCCTGAGTATGAGTTATATTCATGTAAAAGAAGGTCGGGGAATCTGGAAGTTGGATCCCCAAACTATGCAGGTGATCGGGACGTATCCGCCGCCCCCGAGTGCGATACCCGGGGAGTTGGCGCGATTGACTTCTCAGTATCCGGGTATGAGGATCAATACGCGCTGGGCGCGGGGGTCGGGCACAAGGCCCGGGGAGCGATATCTCTTGCGCTGGGAAACGCTGGGGCGCAATCGAGACCTGCCCCGAGAGGAGATCCCACCGCCGAGTGACTTGAGGCTTTATATTCTTCCGAAGTAAAAGCCCATTGGTTGCGTATGTACAACCTCAACGGAGGAGGCTTTATGAAACGGCTCTATATCGTGCGTCATGCCAAGTCGGATTGGAGTTATGCAGGGTTGGCTGATTTTGATCGGCCCCTGAACAAGCGCGGAAGAAGGGATTCGAAGCGCATGGGCAAGTATCTGAAGCAGGCGTGGAAGGTCGAACCAGATTACTTGTTGTGTAGCACGGCCAAGCGCGTGCGATCTACTGTCAAGCGGTTGCGCAAATCTCTCAATTTTTCCAAAAAACGGATTACATGGCACGAGCGCATTTATTCGGGGCACAGTGGGGATGTGCTGGATTTGATTCGAGAGGTCGATAATCGGTATCGAGAGGTTATGGTGATAGGACACAACCCGGATATGACCGTATTGGTCAATGAACTCACGGGATCGGCTTTTGCCAATGTGCCGACGTGTGGTGTTGCGGGTATTGATCTGCCGATTGACGATTGGTCGGATGCAGTGTCGGGGGATCTGGTGTTTTTTGAGGTGCCTAAGTCGATTTGACGTGGCTGTAACTTATTCATCAGTCAGCTTCCGCGTGGGGGTCGGTTCTTTACTTGAGAATCGGCCCCCGTTTTTTTCGGTTAGCCCCTCAATACGTTTCGGATACGTCGAGCACGGTACTGTCTTCCGCGCTTTTCGTTGTATTGGAGTTTTTGATCTTTTCCCGGAGTTTTTCGTAGAAGAGGTCGCTGTCAACCGGGATATCTACCCAGTTGTCTGTCCAGGCGGATAAGAGCATGGCGTTGGCGAGTTCGACGCCTTTGATTCCCTCAACTCCGGGTGCCAGGAGGGGACTGCCCGTACGTATGGCATCAACCCAGTTTTGGGTGATGCCGCGATGGGCTTCGCCGCCGCTGCCCGTGGGGATATCGCATTTCCAGGCTTCGGGGCTGCCAAAGCCGCCTTTGTATTCTTTGCAGAAATTGCTGACGGATTCGCGGGTACGCCAGAATGTGATATTTCCACCTTCCATGACGACTTTGCCGCGATCACCAGTGATTTCGAGACGGTTGGTGCCGGGAGCTTCGCCTGTTGTGGTGATGAATACACCCGTTGCGCCATTTTCGTATTCCACATAGGCGGTGACTTCGTCATCGACTTCGATCTCGTGGTATTTGCCAAATCCGACAAATGCCCTGCATCGGATGGGCATACCGCAAATCCATTGCCACAGGTCGAGGTTGTGTGGGCACTGGTTCATTAAGACGCCGCCGCCTTCGCCTTCCCAGGTTGCGCGCCAACCGCCTGAGTCGTAATAACTTTGCGAGCGAAACCAGGTGGTGATGATGTAGTTCGTGCGCTGAATTTCGCCCAAATCACCCGATGCGACCAGGTCTTTGAGTTTTTGGTGCGCGCCTATGGTGCGCTGGTTGAACATGAGGCCAAAGACGCGGTCGCTTTTTTCAGCTACAGCATTCATTTCTTCGACCTGTTTGGTATAAACACCTGCGGGCTTTTCAATGAGTACATGCAACCCGCTGTTCATAGCCTGAATTGCCAGCGGCGGATGGAGATAGTGCGGTGTGGCGACGATGACGGCATCGACGGTTCCAGAAGCCATGAGATCGTCGGCACTATTGAATGTACGGACATTTTCGCCAAGATTTTCGCGCGCCCACTTGATGCGGTCGGGATCTATGTCACAGATGGCGGTTAGTTCGGCATTGGATACCTCGCCCGGGTGCAAATAAAGACTATGTCCACTCCCCATGTTGCCGATGCCAATAATGCCGATGCGTACTTTGTCCATAAAAATTCTCCTTTATTTTTTTTGAGGTAGGGGATTATACTGATCTTGTTTTGGGTGGATGTGGGGGGCATCCTGAACATCCTTCCATCCTTACATCCCGATCCTGTTTTTTTCGATATAATCCCAGTTGATGTTCATGCCCAATCCCGGACGCTGGGGAACGTGGACGAATCCCTGGTCGTCCATGGGTTCGCCGTGTTCGTGCAGCCAGGGCGCGTGTTCGTCGAAGTCGATGAAGGGGTGGAGGAGGCCGCGTTCGTAAAATTCGCCATTGGTCATGGCGCACAGGGCGTGCAAATTGCCGGGACCGCCTCCGTGGATTTCGCAGCGCATCCCAAAGGATTCGCACAGGTGAACGGTTTTCATGAGGGGCGTCAGTCCGCCCACATCGCCGACGCCGCAGCGAGAAATATCGCAGGCTCCGGCTTTGATCCATTCGGCGCGGACATACATTTTGCCTTCGCAGGTTTCGGGACCACATATTGGTAAAGATGTTTGCTCACAGAGCCAGACATAGGACGACATGCTGTGTTCGTCCATGGGTTCTTCCATCCAGTAATAGTCGAGTTTTTCAAGTCCTTTTGCCAGGGCGAGCGAGGCTTCGCGGTCGTAATAGTGATAGGGATCGAGCATGAGGGGCACGTCGGGACCGACGGCTTCGCGCACGGCATCGCAGGCTTCAAGGTCGCGTTTGACGCTGGGGGCACCCTCGTAAGGGGGCTGCCAGGTGTGGAGTTTGAAGGCGGGGTACCCGCGTTTCATGCACCATTCGGCAAAGCGGGCATAGTCTTCGGGCGTGGCCAGGCCGCCTTCGAGGTCGTCGCCGCACATGGTAGAGGCATAGGCGGGCACTTTGTCGCGGTACCCGCCGAGCAATTTGTAAACGGGTTGATTGACGGCGCGGCCTGCCAGGTCCCAGAGGGCGAGGTCAACGGACATGATGACTTTGTCGGTTATCGTGTCTGAGTTGATGCGCTGGCGGTGGTTGAGGTCGTGCCAGATTTGTTCGCGCATAAAGGGGTCTTTGCCAATGAGTTCTGGCTTGACCATGCTGTTGATCACCCGTGCATTTGCGCCAAACCAGTACCCGGATATGTCTTCGTCGGTTGAAATTACGAGCAGGGTTTGAACGGCTTCGCGTTCGGGACCTGGATGTCCGTGTCCATCGCTGTCCTGTTCGGTGTTGGCGATATATTTGAATTGAATGGTTTCGACATCGGTGATTTTCAAGGAGAACTCCTTTCAATACAGCGGTCTGTAACGCAGGTCGCCGCCTTCTTCCTGTTGTTTTTTGTAATCGGCTTCAAGAGCTTCTCGCACCCAGTATTGTGGGGCAGAGACATAGTTTGATTGGTGTTTCTGGTTGTCGATCCAGTGTTCGAGCAAGCGGGATTTGAGGTCGTTTTCAATATGGGAGAGTTGCGCGTCGCCCGTGCGGTTGACAATTTCGTCGGGATCGTTTTCGAGGTCGTAGAGTTCGGCAGATCCATCGGCGTAGTGCGCGTATTTGTAGCGTTCGGTTCTCACCATAGCGCGACCACCGATTTCGCAAAATGCAGCCTGTCGGATGGTCGCGGTGGGGTCTTTGAATAGCGGGCGAATGTCTTCGCCTTGAAGTATATTAGGTGCTTCGGCATCGCAGGCGTGATAAAAGAGCGGTACGAGATCGATGATGCTGACGAGGCCCGGTGCGCGCTGATGGGCGGGGATATCGGGACCGCGCATGATGAGGGGAACGCGAGACATGCTGTCGTAAAAGAAGCCTTTGAAGGGCAGGCCGTGATCGCCTAATGCGTCGCCGTGATCGCTGGTGAAGATGATGAGGGTGTCGTCGAGTACGCCATGAGCTTCGAGCGCGGCGATGATTTTGCCAATGCCTTCGTCTATCAGGCTGATGTTCGCGTAGTAGTGCTCACGCCATTTGCGGTAGTGTTCTGGCGTGGCTTTTGAATAGTCCAGGCGGAACATGGAGTTGGACAGGCTGCCGCGACCGCGGTCTCTTTGGGCGGGTGGTTTGTCGGCGAGTTCTTCTGGGGAACCGACGGGTTCGGGTATGGGCGCGTCGGCATACATACGGGCCATGTCTTCGGGGGGATCGTAGGGGTCGTGGGGTCCGGGAAAGCTGACCCATGCGGCAAAGGGATCGCTCCCGTTTTGTTGGAGCCATTCGGCTGCCTGATCGCCGACAAAGCCATCGACGTGAAATTTGCGTTCGTGTGGTGTGATGGATGCGCCCAGATTTTCGTAATATCCCGGCAATGTGGTGGGGTGCGGTCGGTCGAGGCCGTGTGCAGCGAGAAATTGTACGTGATGGTCGGGCAGGAAAATATGCCGTTTGTCTTCGGCCATGATGCGTTCGTCAAAGCCCTGGAGCGAATCCCAGGGGTGAAAGTGCATTTTGCCGATGGCTGCGGTGCGCCGTCCGGTCTGCGAAATGATGCGCGGCCATGTCGGCACGTGATCGGGTAGCCAGTTGCCATTGCCGAGTACGCCGGTTACGCTGGGGTACTGCCCGCTCATGATGGACGCGCGGCAAGGTACGCATACGGGGGAGGGGACAATGCAGTGGTCAAATACCATGCCTTCGCGTGCAAGGCGGTCGAGGTTGGGAGTTTGCATAAAGTCGAGGCCGTAACAGGGGAGGCTGTCCCAGCGCTGTTGATCGGTGGTGATTAAAAGGAGGTTGCGAGCCATAAGGTGCTCCGGAATAAGGGTGAATTCAGGGACGGGACAAGATAGGACGGGGAAACAGGTATGGCAAAGTATTTCTGTTGGTCAAATAAAATAAAAATGGCCTACTCTGTATTATTCAGAGCAGGCCATTGGCTTGCAATACTTCTTTACGGTGTGTTCGTATTCCCACAAAAGTTAAAAGCGCCGGGCAATATTTATATCTTATAGATGGCAAATCACGCACGTACAACTTCAAAGGCCGTTATGTTGCGGGTGTTCTTACTGAACTCTACCCCGATCAGGTGAATCGGCTGATCCAGACCCCGATATTTGTCCGCATATCCCTTTGCCTGCAATTGCGCCATTGCGGCACCATCGGACGCCAACTCTACCACCTTGAACTCGAATAGGTAGATGTTATCGTTGAAATGAACAGCCATATCCACACGCCCTTGGCTGCTGCTATCTTCTACTGTGATATTGAGACCCAGGCCAGCGAAATAGGAATAGAACACGCTGGCATAGTAGCCTTCAAAATTGGCGATATCGTTGTTGGTGTACCACTCATAAGGAATACTGGCGAAGAAGGCGTGGAATAAGGTCTCGAGACTGGCAAAGTCATTGGCTTCCAGCAGGCGGTAGAGTTGCACGCTGTTCTCCATCTGCCGCGACGGGTCTTTCACCAGATAGCGCAACAGGCTTCGGTTGAGGCTCTCGCGTACTTCCCGATTGGGATAACCCAACCGATAGAATGACGTGCCGCCGAGATTTTCCTCACTGGTAATGGTCAAATACCCAGTTTGAAATAACAGGGCCTCGGTCGCAATTTCATCCACATCGAAAGTTGATAGCAAGTCGCTACTGCCGATCATGTCGTCGAGTTTCAGGGAACTGACCTGACGTTTGAACAGGGTTTCAATGAGGAAGGTAGGCGTACCTGTCTCAAACCAATACGTGCCGAAGGTGCGCTTGTCGAAGAGCAGAAGGATGTCGAAGGGGTTGTACACCTTCTCCTCACCCAGCCAGCTATAGCCGTTATACCAGTCGCGGATCTCATCCCGATCCAGACCCGGCAGTTCGGGGGCGAATACTGTATCGAGGTCCTCTTCGGTATAGCCACAGATAGCCGAGTAGCGCGCATCCAGCGTGATATCCTTCAGATTGTTGAGACCAGAGAACAGATGCACCTTGGAAAACTTGCTGACGCCGGTGAGAAATGTGAACTTGATATAGGCATCATTGGACTTGATCGTGGCATACAGACCCCGTAGAAAGTCGCGGTTGTCGCGCGCAATCTCCGGTTCTTCCAGAGCATCGAGTATCGGCTTGTCGTATTCATCAACCAGAACGACAACGCGTTGTCCTGCTTTTTCGTGAAGGATTTCCAAAATAGATGCGAAGCGTCCGGGGGCTGTGGTGTATTCGGAAACGATTTTCGCCCGACGTTCTATGGCTGCGAGTTGTTCCATCACATTCGCCTGCAGGTAGCCCGCTTCTTTGAAATTGCCCCTGCCAAAGTCGAGGCACAGTACAGGATAGCGAATAGACCAGTCATAGTGGCCGTGGATATGAAGTCCTTCAAACAGCGGTTCATTGCCCTCAAACAGTTCTTTCAGCGTGTCCAGAAATAGGCTTTTGCCAAAGCGTCTCGGACGCGATAAAAAATAGTGCGTACCCTCGTCCATCAGTCGCCGTATGTGGGCCGTTTTATCGACATAGTAAAAGTTCTCCTCCCGAATTTTGCGGAAGGTCTGAATGCCGATGGGCAGTCTGCATCTGGTCATTATGGTACACCTTTGTCTGTTGAACCCCTCATGATAAATGACCTTTTTGTAACTATCTGCAATTTACTCGAAAAAACAGGGGTTTGCAACGGCATTCTTGACAAGAGGTAAAGAGGTAAGGAGGCAAGAGTTAAAATCGCCGGGCAACCCGAAAACCGAAGTCGTCGTTCCGGTAGTCGGGGGGATCCCAGGAGCGAATCGCAGAGCGCAACCACCTCGGACTGAAGTCCCCCGAACCACCACGCCTCACGCGCTTACAGCAGTCCCCAGACTCCCACGAAGAACCATCTACTGGGGCACCAACATAGCTATCATTCCAACAGTCCTGAACCCACTCCCATACATTCCCGTGCATATCGTAAACGCCCCAACCATTCGCGCTGAAACTGCCCACTGGGGCTGTCCTATCATCATCCCAACGACTACCACAACCATCGCAATTGGCGCGGTTGTGACCTATCTCGTTGCCCCAACTATATCGCGTTTCCGTTCCCGCCCGCGCCACATACTCCCATTCTGACTCACTCAACAAACCATAATTATGACCCGTCTTGCCAGACAACCAGCGTACATAAGACTGCGCGTTATTCCAACTCACGAAGATCACCGGACGATTCCCACGTCCCCACCCGTCGTCATCTGGAACATACCCGCCACAGCCGCCATCTGACACGCACGCGTCCCACTCAGAAAATGTCACCTCATATACACCCACAGCAAGAGGATAATCTATAATCACGAGATGACGAGGGCCCTCAGAATCACCGCGGCCATATTCTCCACTCGGAGCCCCCATCGTAAACGATCCCGATGGCACCACCACCATCTCTGGACATTCATCACAATCTTGGAAAGTCTCACCAGGTAAAGGCTCAATATCCCCGTTGTCCTGTTGTGACTTGAGGGGCATGCTCATAAGAATCAATACACCTATACAAATACATTGACGGAACATTGTTCATCCCTCCTATTTTGTTTCTGCAATTTTTTATATCTCTACTTTTTACGATTAGACCATTCGCGTGCTCGGACCTGGGCAGCGGCAATTTGAGCATCGGTTATAATTTGAGCAAATTCTTTGGTATTTCGGGTTTTACTCAAAGCATGCGCCGCTGGCAGCAATGCGCTTGTTCAGGGCTCTGAGGTCTGCCAGGGAAGGCTGAAGTAATCACTTTCTCCCACTATTCGCTATCATCATGAGGAGACTGCGAGATAAAGAAGTTAACTAAGCCATTCATCGCCAGTCCCCACTCAACTGAAACGCTGCCCAGTAGAATGGCGAGGTCCTGCTGATCAGGGAGAAGGTAGTGAAGTCATCTACGTCTTCCATGTCACGCATCTCATCCGAAGACTTCAGACCTTCTGTATTCTTCAGCATCCATAATTGTGCTTCACGCAGGGCTTCCAATCCCGCCATCTGCTCTTCCCAAAGATTACGGTAAAAGCGTTCCATCAATAGCCGCGTCTCTTCGTCCGGGACTTTCCACAGGCTGGCTACAGTCGAACGCACCCCAGCTACCTGAAAGGCCCGCTGCACATCCAATAAGCCTTCGCCTCCGGCGGTCTCACCCAATCCTGTCTCACACGCCGAAAGTACCACCAGGTCCACCTCAGTCAGCGGCAACATAGCAATTTCAGTGGCTGTCAAGATGCCGTCGTCCTGCTGTGCCAGTGGGGGCTGATTCGCCCACTCAAGACCACGCCTGACAGCAAGCCGGGATCTATCCCTTGCACGAGCAGAGCTTCGTTACCATAGCCAGTACCGAGCTGAGTAGGGGAGCCTTGCGCGGGTGTCTGAACTGATGGCTTCCTGACAACGCTTTCCAAATGCCATGGAGGTATATTGTGCCCCTGGTCAGAGTGGTGAATCACATCTTCGAGACGGCGCTGGTAAAGCGCCATATTTAAAGCTGACAAGACCAACTCGCTTTGTAAGTGTGTGGCCTTGCCCAGCCCACGACGCGGCGGGAGAAGGCATCTATGACAACAGATAGATACAAGAAGCCAGACCAAGTAGGTACATAGGTGATGTCAGCCACCCAGAGTTTATTGACCGTTGGCACCGTGAAGTCGCGTTTTACCAGATCGGGAGCCTTTCTCTCCCGGTGCGCTTTCACGAACGCGAAGATTTTCTTGGGATCGCGTTGGTCTCCGCTGCGAACCAGGCCGCTGCTTTTGACAGGATCTCGCGCTCGATGCGCAACTGCTTGTTCTCGCGCCGAAGACGACGCAACTCTTCGCGCTCATCGCTCTTCAGGCCGTCTCCTCGAAGGCTCTCATCTCGATCAGCCTGATGGACCCAGTTTTGGATCGTCTGAGCGGTTGGCTCAAACTCTTTGGCCAATTCAGAAGGACTGCGACCAGCGCGCACAAGCTCGACGATCTGGTGCTTCAACTCGGCTGGATAAGGTGGACGTGTCGGTGGCATAGTGGGTCTCCTTTCTGATTACTGATAAGGTACCCACCAAAACAGGTCAAGCCCAGGGCCATCCTTCTCATATTTTTTAGGCTTCAACAGCGAGACAGTTCTCAATCGACTTGATTCAGCACTGGCAGCCGCAACTCCCGTTCAGTGCGGCTGAAATCAAACAGGCTTGGACGCTGTGTAGAAGTCGGCGCAGTAACCTGACCATTTGGGGTAAACGCCGCTGTCAGACCACGTCCTTGCGGAGTGAAATTACCACTGCGGATATCTTCATACAGCAAAGGCACGCGATCCACGCCATAATTCAATAGTTCCGAGAATACGATGGTGCTGTCTGTTGGTGCGCGGTCGGCTGCTCCACCGGCCAATCCCTCATGTAGCATTGCAAAAGTCAGCAGACCATGCCTGAGACGTTCACTTTCCAGTGCAACTGCTTCGGCCTGACTCGCAGCAAGCACGCGCATGGCCTTATCATAGGCGAGTTGTCCCAATCCACGGCTACCCATCGGTCCCGGCTTGAAACCGCCACCTTCGACACTTGCAGCCGAATTGCACGCATCCACAATCATCACAAAGTCGCCAGCATCTACTTGGCGGAGATGACGGGCGAGGAGGTCGCTGTCGAGCGTGCGGGAGAGTAGTGCACTGTTCACTTCGCGTTTCTCACCCTCTCCGATGTCTGACAGGAACAAGTGAAACAGACCATTATCTCCCGACAGTCCGTGACCAGAGAAGGCGAGATAGACGAGATCGTCGGGGCCTGCTTTACTCAACGATGTTGCACCTGGGATCAGATGGAGCAAATCAGGGTCGATAGTTTCGCCTGCCAACGCATCCAGCACAGTGAGAAGGGCCTCACGCGTTGCAATACCGGTGATAGCACCCGATCCGTCGCGATCGGTAATCAGCGACACAGTGTGGACTTCCTCGAATTCGTCTGACGCCTCAATGTAGCGAGCGATAATATCTCTTGTTGCCCGGGCGTCTTCAGCCGCGTAGCGCAGGTCCCAACTCTGATTCTGATAGGCATTCACACCAACGGCGATCACGAAAGCCCGTCGCGGATTGGGTTCTACAGATGGTCGTGTGAAGGGCAATCTATGCGTTTCGGACTTTATGCCGTCATCATTGAAGGCGTATGCCGAAAATGCAATGGTATCTGAACCAGACGTCGATAGTTCGATATTTTGGAAGGTCACTTGCCAGGCATCACCCTGATCCAGGTCTGGAGGGCGTTCAGCGAGATCATTCAGCCCGACCAGACGACCGTCGCGGAACAGTTTGAGATCTTGCACGCCTTCGGTCCCGGATTCTTTTACTTCAACTGAGACGTTCACGCGATTGGTTCCTGCGGATTCGATGCCGACGATTGCTACTTGTGGTTGTGTACGGTTCAGACTCCCGATTGAGGGAATAGGCGGGAACTCCTCGCCTGCCAGCAGGCGTGGCAAGAGTCCTGGTTCGTAATACTCTCGGTAAAAGATCGTAAGCGGCACTGGTTTGGTGGGCGCATCGGGCATCACCCAGACGAGACCGTCGAGATCAGCGGGATCGCTCGCGTCGTAGCGTCCATCTGGTGCTACAACAGCCCAATCACCATTAACGAATGTTATGAGTCGTGCTATGAAACGCAGATTATTCGGACCAAGGGAAACGTCCCATAGACTGACAGTACCGTCTGTCTCAGCAATTGCCAAAAGACGGCCATCAGAGGAAAACGCGACGCTCTCTATTTTATATGTATTAGAATGAGAAACTCCCACAACTTGATAAGCTGAAACTCCCTCAATAAGCTCAAATTTCTTATAGTTATTATACCATAGTACGACCTTATCAGAATATGTGAGCACCAGATATTTGCCCTCCCGGTCAGCTACAGCATATTTAGGTATACCTGTGACAATATTCAGAGTATCAATGACCGTGCCGTCATTTAGAGAGAGACGTTCTATCCCCCCTTCGAAAGAGTGCAATAAACCTTGGGAACCCAATAAACCTTGGGCACCTACCTCACTGTAAACTGGCACATAACGTTTTAGAGGGATTGGCCGGCTAAAGCGCGTCTTACCTGTCTCCGCCTCAAGGACGAGCAGGCTCATATTTCCTTCTTTTACAGTCTTGAGGATGACACCTGTACTATCCGCAGTGAACATAATCGTTCCGTTGTAAATGCTATTGATGTCGTCACGCAACCAGATTG
Source organism: Gemmatimonadota bacterium (assembly GCA_026705765.1). Taxonomy (NCBI): domain Bacteria; kingdom Pseudomonadati; phylum Gemmatimonadota; species Gemmatimonadota bacterium. The sequence goes on along the minus strand of JAPPAB010000076.1, from coordinate 74,929 downwards.
ATTCGGCAGTCGATGCATCAATAGCCTCAATGGCACTTTGGCCGAGATTTAACAGAATCCGATCAGCAAATAAGTAAAATTCTTCCAGGAAACTGCGGTCAATACGCCTCGTCTGATTTTCGTGGCGTTCTTCTAAAGAAAGTAGAACAAGCCCAAGATGATTCCTGGACAAAGCGATGCGTGATCCGTCGGTACTAAGACCGCTTGGGTTTGGACTAATGTATGTTGAATCGAGGACCGTGTGGTCGCGCAATCCGGTATTGGGGGACCACGACTTTACTGATAATCCGTCAGACGACAGATAGACTAATGTGTTATCGTCCAGCGTCGCAAATTTGCTTAATTCTTCGGAGTAGAGATGACGAAATTGGCGCATTATTTGTCCGCTCTTTATATGCCAAAGAGTGGCATATTCATGGCTGTCAGCCAGCAAATAGTTGCCTTCGATATCGAACTCGACTCGGGTTACAGGGATGACCTTCGATGTGAGGGTTTCAGTGTTTTGCGAGATGGCAGTATCCCATACCTGTACCAATGGTTGCCCCAAAGAACGCTGCTTTGGTCCTGATGCTGAAACCAGCCAGCGGCCATCATCACTTGCAGCCAGTCGCTCGGTACCGGGAATGCCCACATCGTCTGTCAATGGGCCCCAGGGTAAACGCTGTAATACCGAAAGATCTTTCGAGGAAATAATCAGTATTTCTGGTGGGCGGTTATCCGGAGAAGAAACAAAATATTTTTTCTTTCCACTCGAAGCGATTGCAAAACGTTCATTGTCTAGATGGATGATCGGACCGATATCGAGAATTCGCGTCCGTAGGGTTTTTACAATTTTCTCTTTCGCGGCGTCAATCAGCAGAATATCGCCGTTGGATAGACCAGCGACGACGCGCGCGTTTTCCAGTGCTGCGACTGTGGTCACCCAAGTACCCTCAGGGATAGGGATCTCAATGAATTGCATATGACCGTCAGCGTTCAAATTCATCCATCCAATACCCTTAATATCCTTAGTGCGGTGCCAACATTCCAGTGCTATGGACCTTTCATCTGGCGCTAATGAAACCGCACTACAGCCGTAGTCTTCATTGTAGTCTATTTGCAGCTTTGTATCAGATTTGTTTTCCGAGAAAGATTCCACCACCCTGCATCCGCTAAGTCTGCTACATATCAAGGCATGTGTGTCATCACCGAGAAAAGTGCCGAATATTAGATCATCCCCTGGTCCACCATTAAAGGTGTTACTTATCCTTTGCCGCAGTTCGCCGCTTGTGACGTCCCATATCTCACTCACGTGGTAGTAGTTGATCATCAACTGCAGCCCATTCTGCGACAACGCCACAGATTCTATTGATATGTTGTCGCATGACAGACGCCGAAACATGTGACCCGAGGTGCAATCCCATAGTGATATCCAGTCATCAGAGCCGGCCATCGCCACGCCACGACTATCTCCTGAAATTGTCAATCCATCCAGAGGGCCATTATGCTGGATTTGCGGAACAAGACGAGGAGCCAGGTGTTCGGTTTTTTCTTTTGGTGTCCCACCCAGGTAAACCTCAATAACGCCTGTTCTACTGTTCCCGAATGCCAAATGTCCTGCCATCGAGCTAAACGCTATATTTTCGGGATAAATGCCGGACTGGGAGAACAACACACTCTGTTCCCCCACATCAAATATGGTGAATCCAGCAGAACCACCAAGCGATTTGTAAAGCGCGATAGGGCGGTTGCCTAGCCATCCAGCATCGACCTCGGCGTGTTTTTTTGTCTCTATCGTGAGCCATCCGCCAATTGGTGAAACCCATGATTTCCCCAGTGTTGTCAGTGTCTCTGAATCCAGTAAATGCCACACATCAACATTATCCTTTTTTTTCTCCCTCAGAAGGATCTTAGTACCATCGCTTGAAAATGAGAAGTTGTCTATACTGTCACTATTGCGGTCATCCGTATGTTTATCAAAGATTCTTACAGAGGTAGTGAATATCTTGGCCTCGTCCAATGTTTGCACTTCAGACAGTACTTTAAAATATACAAAACCCGGTGTATTCCAATCTTCTATTGTAAACGCCACTCGTCCATTGCTAGATAATGCGTAGTTCTTTATATGATCTTCTTTTATTGGAAGCACGCGCCATACGTTGGAAGTAATGTCTGCAACATACAATGTGTTTGTACTATACCAGGAATGAAACAAAAAGAGGTTAGAGGCATCACCAGAAAACATAATCCGAGGATCATACAGAGACAGGTTATCTTCAGATGCGGCAGGATAGGGTAAGGTATGCAAGACATCGCCCGATTCAAAGCTGATCACCTGCACATCACGTGTTTCATAATCAACGTACGCAAATTTTGTACCGTCAGAATTGATCGTGTACGTATCCGCGCGAGGGATGAGTATATGCGAATCAAATCGACGCTGATTAAGATCATAACGCCATATGACATCTTCGAAAGAATCGTCAAAAACTAAGAACAGAAAATCGCCTTCGACTGAAAATAGGAGATCATCTAATCCACCGCCAACTATACTTGAATCAATTCGGATGTTTGGCTCGCGTGTCTGTGCCGTCAAATATCCGCTTTCGCAAATGATAGTAAGAATAAAGACTAATGAGGCTGTTTTGCAGAATGTAGTCAGGTTCATCGTTCGACTCTCCACGTAAATACCTTAACGTGCGCTTGTGATCCTTTGTTCTGGGCTGCGTCTATACCGCGTGACGATGCATTTTTATCTCCCTCCCATATGCCCTCCATGATTAACTGTAGTGGTGACTTCTGTGATGATTGGCGATTGCCTTTGCCACGAAGAGCGATCTTCTCATAGCCTTTCTGAGCAAGAAAGTGGTAGTTAGCCTGTTTTCCATCTCGAGCTGGATCTGCAATGATCACGAGGCTCTCTGCTCCCACTGTTCGGTCATTAACCGTTCCAACCTCTATATCGATTCTTTTTTTGGATTGTACTCGCGCTGATTTACCATAGTCTTGCATTGGCGTGATACCGAGGTTGCTATCTACGTAGAAGAAGAAGATATCCCATGCATCCTGACTTTCATTGCTGGCACTAACGTACACCTTGTCACCTGCCTTCAATAATCCTTTTTGTTCAGTTAAGGAAAAGCGTCTGGCATTTCTTTCAATCTCAACCTTCAACTTCAATGAAGATGGCACATTGGAGAACGATTGTAGTTTGACCAGATTACGTGCTCTGGCGGCACGCGAAACGAGTGTATGTGCATCATCAGGTGCGCTCCAAAATAACGGTTCAGGAATCCGAGTGCGTTCACGTCGTTCACGTTCACATTTAAGACGCTGTTCTTCCGTAATCACCTGCACTGAGCAGGGTAAGGTCTGATCCGGTCGTAACAGCCAGAACCTATCGTCGAAAAACGCTGCGAAATAATCCGCATCAGGATCGAAGGCACTAAATTCAACGAGAGGTATGTTGTCTTTCTCAAGTGCGTCGATTATGTCGCGCAGACGGCGATTATCAGCGTCGCGGATTGTCTCGACCTCAGAAATTCGAACTGTTGGCGTATATGCTGGTTGTACAAGGCGAATGTGAACAGGTTGCCAATCGTACTTAGGTATGGTAGCACCTTCTTTCCAATCTGGATCTATCGTTGACTCAGTAAGCGTTGCTTTGGTCACAACGCCGGTTCCGATCATACTCGTATCGGCTGCATTGGGGTGAATGCTCACTATTGCGCCTTTATCAAAGCCTCGCAACTTGCCAGCCTGTTCGGCAGTGAGTAGCTTTGATTCGGTATCGAGTGTGGCGCGAAACGCCAGATTGTGTATCGATTCTCCACCGAACACTCTCTGATCCATGTTGGTTCCATAGAATTGTGGTCTGCTTCTGGTATATGAACTTGATGCGTACTCGGCAATGATCATCTGTGCAAGTGCATCGTAACTTACGTCGGGAAAACGAGATAGGACACTTACGAGACTATGGGTGAATAGGCCCAGTGTATCTTGTTCTGAGACCTTCGCACCACGAGGTAGGAGTCTCTCTATAGTCTCCTCATCTGCGCGCGCTGCAAAAAATTGAATAAGTGCTCCGAGATTGGACTCTGAGGAATCAGTAGAGCTATCTGTGAAAGCAGATGTGTCAGCGTCTCCGTGTCCCTTGCTTCGTAGCGCTCGCTTATCACCTGACTCATCGAGAATACCGAGATCCTCAGGAGAAACCTTCCGGGTACGCGTCGATTCATCGCCAACACCACGAGTCATAGTCCCCGAACTACAGCTATCGAAAATCACCCAGACATCGACACCTTTACTACGATATGCGCTGATGAATTCGCCGATTTCGTCGTCAATAATAGCATTTTCGACAGCCTGTTTGCCTTTATTCCAGCCCTTTACATTGGCGGGAAGAAATATCTCGTCATATCCGTCGCTTTCTTCATCTGAGTCAGGTTGGTCAGGCTGTTGAGAGCCATGTCCAGAAAAGTAAAGCAACGCGAAGTCGCCAGTAGTCAGCTTGTCTTGCAGATTCTTAAGTGCTGCGCGAATATCGGCATACTTTGGTTCAGCTTCCTTATCCGTATTCCCGTTGTCGATGAGACAGATGACACGATCGTCTGGAAATCCTTCCACATTCGTCAGATACTCGCGCAGGAGTTGTACGTCTTTTGGCGGTCCGTTTAGCTGCAATGATTTGTCGAGATACTGATATCGGCTGACGCCAACTAACACTGCGTACCTTTCTTTCGCTTGACTGTCTTCCGATATTACGGCCAATGCCAGCACGCATAACGCAATAAGGAATAATTTCCGCATGATTTACTCCACAAAAAAGGTGATGCGATTGTGTTCCATTGGATAGCCTGATTAATTCATAAACTTGGTTTATCAGGCGCAATCGGTATGGCGAATGCTATCAATGGGCATTGACATAGCCAGAAAAAATACCAAAGGCTACCGGAACTCTGGGTTTATGTAGCCTTTGGCATTTAGGATAATTATTTTCTACGATTAGTTCGTTGTTATCCTGTATCTGTTGTACACGCTACCCCAATTCTTAACTTCGATACGAAATGTAGCAGTCCGAATAGGTATCCAGCTACAATAGGCTACGTCAGTTCCACCGATGTCGCTGTCAACCAAATTGCCATTTTCGTCATAGACGTGCAGGTCTAAGTCCGTGTCTCCATCACCTCTCACAGTCACTTCTGCCCATTCCCACGCGTTAAATCTAACATGAAAGACGTCTGTGTCATGTGCGAATACTAAGGTCGTGGTGGACCCAGGACCTCTGTCTCTTCCTTTTGTTTTTGTAGCCCCGGATGCTTTGCTGTCTTCAATGAGGGCGTGTAGTGCCTCATTAGTTCCTGCATACTGTTCCGCCAATGCGTACAGGTCTCCTCTCTCTGGCTTTGATTCTGCATCGGCTTTGGCGGTATCACTTTTGGAGGTCTTATCTCTTGATACTTCCTCGGTTGCTGCCATGGCTTCGAGACGAGCAGCAGCCAGCATTAAGATGGCGTCCTTACTGTCCTGCGCAAGCTGCGCCAACTCACCAGAGACTCTCAGATAAGCCATGTTTTGATCAGTGGCCTTCTCTTGATCTTCGGTGGCCTTCTCTTTGACGTTGGTCTGCTCATGATTCCCCGCCATGCTCGTGACAGCGAAAGATCCGACGAATAACGACAGTACAACTGCGCACCAGATATATGTGGTTTTACGCATTACTTTTCTCCTTGTTGAAAGGTTGACCGCACATAATCTCACCGCAATTTCATCATGACAAAGATCACAATGTATTCCGGTGACTACGTATTCATGTCGGCCTTTGTGGATGATAACTACCTACCTCTTCTGCCTTGCGTTTGATAGTCAACTCAAGACAGATATATATTACGTCAGATGTGGCTTTTATACGTGGTCTTACTTGTTATTTTCCCTCCTTGTTGAAAAGCTTGGCCGAACATGCTCTCACCGTAACTTCATCCTGACATAAATCACAATAGGTTCCGGTGACCACGTATTCATGTCGGCCTTTGTGGATGATAATTGCACGACGTCACGTCTCTACCTTCTGCTTTGCGCCTGGTAGGCATCACTCAAGTTGTGAGGTCAAAGATTGCAAAATTTCCATGACATTCTTTTAATATGGGAAGCAAGCAATCATCCTCTCAAGAAACGATTGTGCTGATGGATAGCTGGTATATCATTAACACTACTCTTTAGCATGCAAAAACTATGCCAATTTGAATTTCTATAAATAATTTTATTCATAAAAGATTATTTTTAATAAAGATATAATTTTTTTATTTTAAAAAAATCCAACCTGCATCTTAGATCTTTTTCACGATATATAGTAAAAAAAAACGATATATGGTCACTGTCGTGTTTTTGGCTTATAGTCTTTCTGCTTTATACCACACAACTCGAGTTAGACTTATTAAAATATCTTCGACTGTCGCTTTTTTCTGTATTGTGCTGTTGCTTATCTCGAGGTCTAACACTATCTTGTGGGGCGATTTGTTTGTCTCATTGCATTGTGCAGGGAATTCTGGCCGGAAGGATTGCTATGGATGTGTTGCTGGATGATGTCAAATTGCCGTCGCATTTAGATCGTCTGACAGATACGAATCTGGATCTCAAGCGCGTGCAGGGCATGGTGCGCGTTGGTCCTGATGTGTTATTTGTGATATTGAGTGGCTCCTTGTTCAAGTTGACCGCAGAGAGAGCCGTGCTTGAACCTGTATTTGATTCTGTGACGAGCATTTGGCCGGCCGATGAAAATTGTGCGCTGGTCGAATCGGAAGGCGCACTATGGCGGGTCGATCTGGATGGTACAAAAGGGCGGTTGCTCACGATTCCCAGAGGGACGATCTCTTATGATGTCAAATGGGGAATACGGGGCCTGGTCGTAGGTGCGCTTGTGGATCGCCGCGAGTCTGTGGATCCCAAAGCACCTTATTTTTATCCCTCGCCGAGAGAAAAGGTCACGCTGTGTCGATATGCTTCAATTGAGGGCTGGCACGATCTTGCCGATGTGCCAGAAGGATGCGGGAATCTGAGTATGTGTCGGTATGGCCGTCGAATTGCATGGCGAGAATCTCTCAATGTGATTCCCGAAGAAGCGCAGCGGGGAGAGTTTTACGGCTTTGATTTGAATACAAATGAAGTGCGAAAGTTGACCGAGGGGGCGGGCAAAGTCGGTCGCGTGGTGATGGCGTCGGATGGTTCTGCGCTGCTTTACGAAGCCAATCACGAGGCGGAGTATCCCATTACGACACATACGGATTTGTGGTGGTTGTCATGGGATGGCAGCGAACGGGTGAATCTCACAGAGGGCGGGCGCTGTATTGCGCGCTTTGGCTGGGGGCACCGCGAAAAAACCGCCTGGATTTCGTTTGTAGAGGGGTTGGAAATGCAGACGGAAGTGCTGGCTCTGGATGGGACGCCAGAGGGAACATTTGGCGATCTGGACGCGGTATCAGATATTGTGTGGATGCCCGATGGTCTGGCTATTTTTGAAACCGAAGATGCGGAGCGATTCCCCGCAATTTGGACGGGAACGCGCCGGGTGCCCTTGCCCCAGCCGGAGAATTACGAGGATTTACGCGTTTTAGAAATGGAGTGGGAAGCCCCCGATGGCATGGAGATAGAAGGGGTGCTCTACGAAGCGGATGGCCTCAGAGGCTCTGCACCATTACTGGTTTCTGCACACGGGGGACCTGCTGCGCCGGTAGAGAATGTGCGCAGTGAGGTAGTTCGATATCGCCATTTGCTGCGGGCAGGCTACCGGATTTTCCGTCCGGCATTTCGGGGATCTCTGGGATTTGGGGACGATTTCGCACGGAGCAATATCGGTTGCCAGGGGCGGGCTGATCTCGAGGATATTATTTCGGGGGTTGATTTTTTGATTGAAGAGGGGCTTGCATTAAAAAATCGGGTGGGTATTTTCGGTGCGTCTTACGGGGGATATATGACGCTACGGGCACTCGCTGTGACGGATCGCTTTCAGGCAGGCGTCGCGCTTTTCGGTTTTATCGACAACAGGCGGATGACTTTGGAGACTGGTGATTTTACTTATGAGACAGAGTATTTGGAACCGCTATCCTGGCCGATTACAGAGCGTACGCGTGGGGGCGATGTGTTTCCCAATTTGGGCGCAATTCGCACGCCGCTTCTGTTGTTGCACGGCGACCAGGATCCGATCTGTCCGCTGTCGGAATCCAAAGTTACCTGTCGCGCACTGGAAGCATTGGGGGTGCCGGTGGGTCTGGTGGTGTATCCGGGTGAGGGTCATGGATTCCGGAAAGAGAAAAATCGCCGCGATAGTGCGCGGCGAACGCTGGCATGGTTTTTGAATTATTTGTCGCCGTGAGGATAATGATTGTAGTTCGTCATGTCATACGGCTGGGTTGAGATTGCCCAACTGGCGCCGAGTTCTGAGAAGAGTTTGCCCGTGCGGAAGCTGAGGTCTAACAGGTCGTCCAGATCCTTGATGATGTGGAAGGTCGCGCCATCGCGTTTGACGACTTCGATTTCACGGTGATCAACTGTGGCAATATTGGGACAGCTTTCGTGTGCGCCATTGACGCACAGGGTTTGTGCGCGTGCGACTTCTGGCGGGCACAGGGGCGTAGCGTTGTTTTGCAATACGTCGATGGCGTTGCGAAAAGGGCCATAGCGGTCGCGCAAGTCGTGTTCTTCAAAGATTTCTGTGCTGCCGTCATTGTAGCGAATGATTGAACCTGGGCGACTCCAGTCGAGTGTTCCGTGTTGGCACTGAAGTTGCATGAGGGGATTGAAATTTTCGCGTGTGGAATGGGAAAGGCCCATGAGGACGTCAACGCCATTTGCGACAATGCGGAGTACGGCTGTGTCGAGTGTTTGGATATCGCGGGCGCGGTAGAGTTCGGCCTGTACGGTCTCGGGCATGGCCGATTCGTGATGGGTTGCGCCGCACAGGTACATCGCATTGTTGAGGTCGTGCGCCATGGCGTTGTTGATCGGGCTGTCGAGAACCCATGTGCCGTCGTCGAGTGTGAGCCGCCCGGCCCAGGTATTGCGGCTGTAATACAGGTTGTTGCGCGGCCATCCGCCTTTGATGCGTATGGCGTGCAATCTGCCCAGCCGACCATCCAATAAGCGGGCTTTAATGGTCTGGATGCTGGGGGCGTAGATCGATTGATATCCGATAAGCGCGATTTTGCCTGTTTTGTTTTTTATATTTATCAAATGGTTGGCGTCCTGTACCGTGGCTGATAGTGGTTTTTCACAGATGACATTAAATCCCGCTTCGAGCGCTGCGACGGAATAGGGAACGTGATAGTGAATACCAATGGGCAGGGTGACATAGTCTATGTCTCCTGCGCTGAGAAGGTCGTCAAATGTGTCGTAAACGCGAACCTTGCGGGTTTTAAATTCGGCGAGTTTTTCGGGATGATTTTCCGGATCAATGACAACGGCGGCATCGAGGCGCGCGCGTCCTTTTCGTTCGAGTGCTTCGACGGAGCGTACGTGTGTTTGACCAAAGCCGCCAATGCCAACAATGCCAAATTTTACAGGATTCATAAATTGCTCCTTCTGGAATAGTTGAAGATTAAAAAACACAAAAGCTATTGCACGAGCAACTGAAATTAGTGGTACAAATCGCAGGAGGACGAGATGGGAGACATTTTATCTGTTGGACTGATTGGTGCAGGTTCGAATGCAGGGGGACATGCGCGCGGTATTGCGGCGAATGAGAATAACCGTCTGGCGGCGGTTATGGATATTGACCGCAGTCGGGCAGAGGCGCTTGCGGGTGAGCACAACGCCCGCGCTTATGGGGTGTTGGACGATTTGTTGAATGATCCCGAAGTTGAGGCCGTGCATGTGTGCTCGATCCACAAAGTACACGCAGAGCAGGTGGTTGCTGCGGCGCGCGCTGGAAAACACGTGCTGGTTGAAAAGCCGATGGCACTATCTGTGGCCGAATGCGACCGTATGATTGCTGCGTGTGAAGATGCCGGTGTGGTGCTGATGGTGGGGCAGGTGATGAGACACTTTCCCGTGAATTTGAAGGTGAAGGCGCTGATTCAGGAGGGTGCGATTGGCGAGGTCGGGCACATGATCCGCAGGCGATATGGCAATTTTGATCCCCCGGACCGGTCCTGGTATCTCGATCTGGATTTGGGCGGTGTTTGCGTTTTGTATTGTTTTGGCCCTCATGAGTACGATATTTTACCCTGGTACATCGATTCTCCCGTGGTTAAGGTCTATTCGCAGGGGAGTGAGAGCGCAGAGCGATACGCAGGGCAAAAGGATTCTTATTCGACGATTATGAATCACAAAGATGGTACAGTGAGTGTGCTGACGCAAACTGTGGTGACGCATACTGGCGCACATGATACGTATATTATGGGGAGTGAGGGTTCTATCTGGATGACCAATCAGAAATTGACGGTCAATGGCGAAGAGGTGCCCATAGATGAGACCACGAAGGTGGGGATGCCCAATCAGATTGCCGAATTTACAGATTGTTGCCTCAATGGAAAAGTGCCCGATGCCAATGGCAGGTCTGTGCGGCATACGATGGCTGTGATTGAGGCGGCAAAGCTCAGTGCTGAGTGTGGTGAATCGGTGATGGTGGACGAATAGACGAATAGACGAACCCCGCCCCACCACCCAAAGTCAGTGCAAATCCCGATTCGTAGATTCGTAGATTCGTAGATTCGTTTTTTAATGGAGAATATGCATGAACCAACCCAATGTGATTATCATTATGAGCGATCAGATGAAGGCAACGGCGAGCCATTTGTACGGCAGTGCCTTTTGTCACACGCCGTCGTTGGAGCGGATGGCGAATGAGGGGGTGTTGTTCAAACACGCGGTTACGCCGCATCCGCTGTGTGTGCCGTGTCGCATTTCGTTTTGGACTTCTCAGTTTCCACATTCGCACGGTGGGCGGCGAAATCAGACGCTGATGCCTGGGGATGCGACGCATGCGTTTAAGCTGTGGAAAGCCGCGGGGTATCGGTGTGGGTTGATTGGGAAAAATCATTGTTTTGAGGAACAAAGCGATCTCGATTTATTCGATGTGTGGTGTGAGATCGGACATGGAGGATTGCCCAGAGGTGCCGCGACAAGGGGGATGGATTGGTTTCGGTCGATTGAGTCGATCAATGCAGCACATGCGGTGAGAAGGAATTTGCCGGATATTAGTCCGCAGTTTTCCTATGGGGTTAGCGATTTTCCGCTGGAGGATTATTCGACCGGGTTGGTGGCGGGACAGACCGTGCGGTTTTTGGAGCAATTTGGCAATGATCCATTCGCGCTGTGGGTTTCCATTCCCGATCCTCATACGCCGTATGAATGTCCCGAGCGGTATGCGATTGCACCCGATGATGTGGTGATGCCGCCTTGGCGAGTAGATGAGTATAGCGATGGTACAGCGCCCGAACGCAACCGGGTATTGCATGCGATGATTGGGGTGGAAGATGATCCGATTGAAGACGTAAAGGGATGCGTGGGGGTGTATCACGGGATGGTGCGTTTTTTAGACGATGGCGTAGGGCAGATTTTAGACGCGCTGGATCGGCTCAATTTGCGCGAGAATACGGTTGTGGTTTTCTGTGCAGATCACGGCGATTTTTCGGGTGAACACGCGCAGATCGCCAAGGGGGGCGCGTTTTACGATTGTCTGACGCGCGTGCCGCTTATTGTGTCGTGGCCGGAGCAGATTCCGCAAGGTGTGGTGGATGAGAGCTGTGTCAATTTGATCGATATTGTGCCGACGGTTTTGCAATTGCAGGGGCACGATGTGCCGCGTTCTATGCATGGGGAGGGTTTGCCCACGGTTACGGATGCTGCACCGAGAGATGCGGCGTTTTCAGAATACGGCGCAGGCGGACCGGCATTTACAATGGCGGATTTGGAACAGTTTGAGAAGCCCTGGGGGCGTCGGGCGATTGGACAGTCTTTGCAATGGCGCGAGGCCGAGGGCCGCCGCAAGATGGTGCGTACAGCCGAATGGAAGTACGTGCATGATCCTATGGGAGATCGGGATGAGTTGTACGATCTTATGAACGATCCGTGGGAATTGTACAATGTGGTGGATAATGCCGATCACCGCGATGTTATCGCAGATTTGCAATTAAAATTGGCGGATTGGAGTATTCGCACAGAGGATGCGAGACCCGTTCCTATGCCGGAGTGAGGGATATAACTATGAGCCAACCGCATCCGGAAGTACAGAAATTTGTGCAGACATTTGAAAACGCGATGCACGATGATGGTCTGACAGATTTGCACAGCGGAGGGGTGGCTGCTGCAAGGGCTTTTAACGATTCGCGCAAAATGCCAGATGATATGTTGCCGCCTGTTTATTATGTGGAAGACAGCGCGATCTCGAGTGAAACGGGGGAGATTCCCATTCGCATTTATCGTCCCAATGACGACCGAGGGTTGCCGCTTCTCATGTGGTTTCACGGCGGGGGGTGGGTGCTGGGCGATCTGGATACTGGGGAGTTTAAATGCAGAAAGCTCGCACACGATGTGGGGTGCGTTGTCGTTTCGGTCGATTATCGCCGCGCGCCAGAAACGCCTTTTCCCGGTGCGATTGACGATTGTTTTGCCGCCACGCTATGGGCGGCGTCTTCAGCGGATGAGTTGGGGATTGATCCTTCTCGCATTGCCGTGGCTGGCGATAGTGCCGGGGGCAATTTGGCAGCCTGTGTCGCCCTTCGCGCCCGAGATGCGGAGTTAAATCTCGTTTTTCAATTACTCGTTTATCCCGTTATTGAGGCAAATTTTGATCGTACCTCTTATTCTGATAATGCCGAGGGGTATTTGCTCTCGGCGAGTGCGATGAAGTGGTTCTGGGATTGTTATGTTCCCAATATCGCAGACCGCAAACATCCCGATGTCGCGCCTATTCACGCTTCTGATCTATCTGGCCTGCCGCCCGCGCTGGTTATGACCGCGGAATTTGATCCCCTCCGAGACGAGGCTGAGGATTATGGTCATGCCTTAAAAGCCGCAGGTGTTGACACTGTTACACGGCGTTATATTGGTATGACGCATGCGTTTTATATGCTGCCAACCGAAAATCCCGTTAATGAAATTGACGCGGCGACCAATGAATCCATAGAGGCATTGCGCTGGGCTTTTGATAACTGTGAGCACCCGTAGGGATTGCGGCTTTAAGCAGGCGTTCGAGATGGGGGAGGTTGACAAGAGATTACTGATCACTGATGATCAACAACAGGAGACCCTATATGTCGTCATTAAAAGAACAATACGTAGAAGAGGGATATGTCGTTGTCAAAGATGTGCTCAATCCTGAGCAGGATATTTATCCCTTGCAAAAAGCCTATTCTGCGCTCCTTGATGCGCTGGCGCGAATTTATCTGGTTGAGGCTAATTCTGGAGCACTGGATAGATTTGAAGAGATGTCTTTTCCCGAGCGGTTTGCGATGTCGCTCGGTGCGAGTCGGGGAACGATTTTGCACCATCTCGATCCCGTGCTGAATATCTTTGTTTCGACTTTTCAGTGGCGCAAAGACCTGCCCGATGCGCGGATTCCCGAAATGTTTGCTCTTATGCGCCATCCAAAAGTCTTAGATGTTTTGGAGGTTCTTATCGGGCCGGAGATAGCTGCGTCGCCGATTTACCATTTTAATCTCAAACTGGCGCCCGATCATCTCAAGCTGGCAGATCAGGTGGCCGAGTCCGTGGGGGCAGATCTCTCAAAGGAGGGATTTTATACATTTCAGGTGGGCAAAACAGGATGGCACATGGACGCAGGTTCGGGCCTGAGAGATTCTCATGAGAGCGAGATTATCAATGCGTGGATTCCGATTACCCATGCGATCGAAGAAAATGGCTGTTTGGTGGTCATTCCCGGCAGTCACAAAGAAGGCGTTAAATACCATCCCTTTCCAGAAGATCTCGACACGCAGGGGGTTGCGCTGCCCGTTGAGCCTGGGGATATTGTTTTTTTAGATAATAAAGTGATGCACAGTTCTACGCCCAACACGAGCCGTGAAGATTATCGCTGGGCTTATAATTTCCGTTATCTTCCTATTGGACAGCCCCCTGGTCGTCCCTTTATACCGGGTTTTGTTGCGCGCAGCCGCTCGGCGCCAGAAACAGAACTGCACAATGCCTACGTATGGAGCGCGATGTGGGTTCGCTGTCTGGATTATCTCACTGAAAAGGGCGTGCCCGCATCTTATGAGGACAGGAGCAAAATGGGCCTTGAAGAAGCACAGGCGATTACCAGCCACTGGCGCGAACTCGCCCCCGATGTGGATGGTTGGTTGCGCCTGGGGAAGGATTGATATGGATAAGGTAAAAATCGGTATTATCGGTCTTGGCCCTTTTTGCTCCGGATATCATGTCCCGAATTTGCTCAAGAGGTCGGATGTGGAGGTCACGGCGGTTTGCGATATATCCCAGGCGTGTTTGGACGGGCGCAATAGGGGGTTGCGGGATAGTCGGGTATTTACCGATTACCGCGATATGATCGATTCCGATTTGGTTGATGGCGTGTTTGTCAGTACGCCTAATCGGGCGCATTTCGCGTCCTGCAAGTTGGCGCTTGAGCGCGGTATTCCGGCGATTGTCGATAAACCGATTACGGTGGCATTGGAAGATGCCGAGGAACTCGTCGGGTTGAGCAAGTCGCAAAATTGCATTTTGATGACGGCGTTCACGCGCCATTTTATGTCCAGTACGGAGTACGTGCGCAGACAAATTGCGTCTGGTGCGAGCACGCCACAAATGCTCACGGCTGTCCAGAGGAAAAGTCCCGTCAAGCGCGGTATAGAAGATGGGGGCATGTTGCATCGGCGCACGATTCACATTACAGATGTTTTGCCGTGGATCACGGGCAAGCGCGTGGTCAGAGTGGAGGGCACTATTCAATACGAGACCGGGCACATTGAGGAAACGCTGGTGGATATGCGTCTCGAATTTGAAGGGGGATTGTGCGCCAGTTTGCTCTGTATCAAGACCTGCGACGAAAATCAGGATGAGGTCAACGTATATACTGACAAGCAGAGTTATCGCCTGGAACGCGAACGCCTCTACACGATTACGCACAGGGATGGTTGGGCGCGTGTGGAGAATTTGCCTGAGTACGGCAATTCGAGCGATCACTTTGTCGAGGCGATTAAAGGCAATTGGCCTGATCCCGATGCCCCTTATGCCGATCCGCACAGTGAAGACGGTCTCCAGGCGCTGCGCGTTGTTTTTGCTATGCATCAAGCCGCACAAACAGGGCGTGTGGTGGATGTTTAATTGATGACACCTAAAATAGGAAACAAAAATGCCTTCTCAACCGAATATCGTTTTTATTCACGCCGAGAGCATGGATGGGCGAAAGATGGGCTGTATGGGCCATCCGGCTATGCAAAATGCCACGCCCAATATGGATCGCCTCGCCAGTGATGGGGTGCTGTTTACCAATGCGTACACCAATTGCCCGGTGTGCAATCCGTCGCGAGCGAGCATGTGGAGTGGAAAATATCCCAATTATTACGATTGCTGGAATAATCACGAAGGGCTGCACGAGAATGTGCCCACGTATCAAAATACATTTGAGAGCGCGGGTTATCAGACCTCTGCCATCGGTCCTATCGACTACGCCTATGGCAAACACTCTATTCGCGATCGCATTGGCTCGTGGACGCGCGCAGCCAATATTCGCCGGCCTATATGTCGCACGACCTTGCCGCAAGTCGTAGATGATGGCAAGGCGAATGGGCGAGATTGGGACCGGACGTATCAGGCTGTTGATCAGTTGCATCAATATGCCAGGAGCGACCGGCCCTTCTGGCTTTATCTCACTACGGGCCTGGTGCATCCCGCATTTACTGCGGAGAAACGCCACATGCCGTTGATCGATGCGGATAATGTCGATATTCCGCCGACTTTGATGCCGCTTGAAGCCACGCACAATCAGGCGATTGCGTATCAGCGCGTGACCAAAAATTGCGATAAACAGTTCTCCGAGAATATCGTTCGAGAGATTCGGCATACGTACTTTGCGATGATCGCCGCGCTCGACGAGATGGTCGGCCGGGTGCTTCAGACCGTCGATGATCTGGGGTTGCGCGATAATACGTATGTCATTTTTTCGAGCGATCACGGCGAAATGGCTGGCGATCAAAACCAGATTCTCAAGCGCTCGATGTACGAGGCATCATCCCATGTTCCTCTCATTATTCGCGGTCCCGATGTGCAAAAAGGCGTTGTCGTCGATACGCCCGTTTCTCTCGTTGATCTATATCCCGCGTTTATGGATATGGCGCGTATTTGCTATGACGATTATGCGGATAATGCAGCATATCCCGATACGCTGGACGGCGAATCCCTATTTCCGCAACTCGTTGAGGGGGCAGAGCGCGAACGCGATTGGGCGATGTGCGAATACCACGGCGACCGCTGTGCCACTGGCACGTTTATGTTGCGCCAGGGCGATTGGAAATACGTCAAGCACACGGGTTTTGAATCCGAACTTTTCGATCTCAAGGACGACCCAGATGAAACGACGGATCTCGTTCAGGACAAACCGGAGACCGCCCGCGAATTGGATCGGGTGCTGACCAGTAATTTCGATTGCGAAGGCATTGATGCGCGAGCAAAAGAATACGATCGTGAAAGTTTTGTCGCATGGCGCGAGCAGGCGCAAAAAGAAGGTATTTACGAGGATACAATGGCGCTCGTCTATAGCGGTCATGATCGCATTTGTATTGAGGATATTGCGCCGTGGACAGACGAGGATGAACAGCGAATTGAAGCATGGCTGGACGAATAGACGAATAGACGAATCAACGAACCCCACCCTGCTGCCCAGAGGCGTTAAAAACTCTATTGTAGATTCGCATTTACAAATATGCCTACTGCACTTCTCATTGTCGATCACGGTTCCAGGCGCGAAGAAGCCAATCAGATGCTTTACGGCGTTGCCGATATTCTGCGGCGAGAACGTCCCGAGATCATTGTTCACGTCGCACACATGGAACTGGCTGAACCCACTATCAGACAGGGCATTGAGGCCTGTGTGCGCGAGGGGGCGAGTGAGATTATAGTTCATCCCTACATGTTGTCTCCCGGACGTCACGCCACGGAGGATATTCCGCGTATGGCAACTGAATCGGGGGCTGCGTATCCAGATGTGCGTATCCGCGTTACCGAACCTCTTGGCTTGCACGAAAAACTCTGCGAGGTTATTCTCCAACGCGCCGGGTTGTGAGGGGAAGACGATTCCATGTCCACAGAAACCGCGACATCCTTTCGCTCTGCTTCAAGACGGTCTTTTCGCCCTGTTTTTTATATTACTGCTGCACACATGGCGTTGGATTTTTATATGGTCCTCACGCCGCCATTGTGGGCTTTTTTTCAGAGTCATTACAATCTCACGGTGGCGCAGTTTGCTTATTTGCCCACGGTGATTGTCTTTTGCGGTTCTATCACGCAGCCCTTTATGGGCTATTTTAGCGATGGACGCGATCGCATGGCCCTCGTTGCATTGGGGCTTTTTATCACGGGAATTTTTGTCTCCTGTATAGGCTTTGCGCCCACTGCTTATACACTCGCTATTTTTTTAATTTTCGCGTCTTTTGGATCCTCTCTTTTTCATCCCACCGCCGGGGGATTGGTTACGGCTTTAACGCCACATCGAGCCAATCTGTCTATGGCTATTTTTCTGACGGGGGGCACAACGGGGATGGCGCTCGCTTCAATTACCGGAACGCAAATTGTCGAGCGATACGGCATCCAATATCTGTGGCTTATTGTCATCCCCGTCTTGATCCTCGCGCCATTTATCCTGTGGCAGTCTCGAAAAGTTCCCGTACGTGAACGCCGCGTAACTGCGGGTAAAATTGATTTCTCCATTTTAAAAAAAGCCCGCTCTCTGTGGACGCTTTTTTCCATCAGTGTGTTGCGCTCTATTGTTCACACGGGATTTGTCAGTTTTACAGCTATTCTGGGGGCGTCTCGCGGTTGGGCTACCAGCGATATCGGTTGGGTTTTTTCCTGTTATTTGCTTTCCAGCACACTGGGGCGCATCACAGGCGGTTATCTGGCAGATCGCATGTCTCAGCGCAAACTCCTGGCTTTTTCGTGTGCCTCATCCGCAATTTTTCACGCTGGTTTTTGTCTGACAGACGGATATGTGTCGCTCATTTCGTTTTTTGTGGCGGGGTATTTATTCGATCTTGGCATTACGACGAATATCTCCCTGGCGCAACGCGCCTTGCCGCACAATACGAGTACGGCGACCGGATTGGTGATGGGTTTTTCCTGGAGCATGGCGGGCCTTGCCATGATCGGCGTGGGCAGTCTTGCGGAGTGGACCTCTACTGCTACTGCGCTTGTGGTTGTCTCCATGGTGCTTATCCCGGCAACACTTCTGGTTGCACTGCTGCCTTCTGAGTATGGTGAGGTTAGAAGTAGAAAAAATTAAAAGACAGGAATGGGATGGTTCACACGAAGACACGAAGACACAGAGAAAGACGGGGGGTGGGGACTGGGAACTGGGAGCTGAGGTGGTGTTACGCGCTTGCTGTGGTTATAAGTAGTAGTTTTTTACAGATAGCGCACGCACAGCCCGCGTATTCTCCCGGACAAATTCTCGTCAAGTTTCGCAATGCAAAGCCCTTACTTACACAATTCCGCGATCTATCTGAACGCCATGGTGTGACTGAGATTGAACCGCTTTTTACACCGCGAAGTACCAAGGTTATTTATCCCCATCCTTTGGCGCGTGTGTACCGCGTGCGTCTGTCAGGCGATCCAGGCGAAGCCGCAGCTGATTACGCATTGCGTCCCGATGTTGTGTACGCACAGCCCAATTATTTGTTTACGCACCACCAGGTGCCCGATGACCCTCGCTACGGCGATCAACGCGGCCTTCAGACTCTCGATTGGGAGTTGTTGCAACAAAACCTCGGTCCGATTCGGGAACAGATCGTTGTCGCGATCATTGATTCCGGCGTCGATTATAACCACGAAGACTTGCGCGATAATATCTGGCACAATGTAGCAGAAGTAGGGGGTGTGTCTGGCGTTGATGACGATGGGAATGGGTATATCGACGATATAAGGGGCTGGGATTTTACCCATGCGCCCGGTCTGCCGGGAATGGGTGATTACCTCATGCGCGACAACGATCCACAGGATGAATCGTCGCACGGTACGCGCGTTGCTGGCATTGTTGCAGCCACGACGAATAACAATCGGGGTATTGCCGGTATTGCGCCTAATGCACAGCTTATGGCACTGCGAGCGGGTTTGAGACGGCTTGGCGGCATTGGTTTTCTCGAAGAAGATGATATCGCTGCGGCTATTCTATATGCCGCGGAGAATGGCGCGCATGTTATCAATATGAGTTTAGGAGGCCCCGAGCGCACTTTTATTCTGGGCGATGTAATCCAATACGCGCATGCCCTGGGCGTTGTGCTCGTCGCCTCTGCGGGCAATTCGGGCGATGAGTTGGGGTATCCCGCGGGCCATCACTATACGATTGCCGTAGGTGCGGTAAACCACTCTGACCGTCTGGCGGGTTTTAGCAGTACGGGCTCGTCGCTCGATCTGGTTGCGCCGGGTGTCAGTATCCTCAGTACGCGTCTCAATAATCGCTATGCTTCAGGCTCAGGCACTTCTTTTTCTGCGCCTCACATATCCGGTTTGGCCGCGCTGATTCTCTCTCGCCGTCCCGATCTTTCGCCTCACTCTGTGCGCAATTTGCTCCTCGCATCTGCGATTGATCTGGGTCCGCCGGGGCACGACAATGACTACGGCGCAGGACGTGTGAGTGGCGCGCAACTGGCAAACCGCCTGAGTGCTTTCGATTCGCTGGTGGTTGCGATTCAATCTCCCACCAATGACGAGGGGGAAGATACCGCGTTTGATATTCGCGCTTCTGTTTCCGGCGCGCAGATCACGGGTTATCGCCTGTCTTATGGTATGGGACGCAATCCACAAACATGGACACGTCTTGCAGAGGGGACTGCTTCTCAGGATATACGCCATATTTGGGATGTTTCTGAGTTTGCAGATTCTGACGCGGTTTTGCGACTTGAGGCAGATTTGTCGGATGGTGCGGTTGTGGAAGACCGCGTTCGCGTTGCCATTGAAAAATCAGTACCCGCTATCACCGCACTTGTGTGTGGCGATGTATTGGAGGACGACCGCCGCGTTTTTGAATGCCGCTGGCGAACCGATCAGCGCGCACACGGGGGTATTGCCTATCGCTATGGCACGGATTTTGATACCCTTTACACCGGCCTGGTGCAAAACAAACACCGCGTTGTTCTGCCCCACACATTGCCTGCAGGTGTTGTGACATTTCACGTTTTGGCCGATGGAGAAAACAATATCCGCGCGGTGCATCCGGCGCAGACAATTGATTATGTTCCTTTTCGCGTCCCGCAAAACGGCTTTGTGGAAAGGGGCACATTGCCCGATGGATTTTTGCCGGATCGCGCGTCGGATTTCGACCGCGATGGCAGGTTGGAAATCGCGCTTATGCCCTATGTTACGGGCGATTCTTATGGGCCAGTGCATATTTACGAATACCAGACGGATGGTACATTTATCGATGAATTTCAAAGCGATGAGCGTTTTTTACCCTGGGCAATTGGCGATATTACAAATGATGGGACCGATGATTTATTGGGCGTGACCTATGAGCGTCTCGTGCTTTTTACAGATAGTTTCTCCAATCCCTATCCCGCGCAGGTGGAATTTGAACAGCGCGGTACATGGGGTGGCGATTTTGCCGATGTGGATGGCGATAGCATTCCAGATATTATCGCTCGCGCAGGCGATCAGCGCGGTATCCGCGTGATTCGCAATCTCGGTAGTGTGATCCGCGAGGAGGTATTTCTCGTGGATCCTTCGGAAGGTGATGGTGATCCCGGTCCGCGCTTTGTTGTTGCGGACTTTGATCGAGATGAGCAGCGGGAAATTCTCGCTGGCGATGGCGATGGCGATCTCTGGATGTACGAATATCGATCGGGAGAATATGTGCAGACATGGTACTTGCCGGGCGATGGGGATGCGCGCTGGATTGGTGGGGGCATGGACTTGGACGGCGATGGATTGGTTGAATTTGCCGTTGCTCGCGCGTACACAGATGCGTATGAGGCTTCCAATGGTTTCTGGGAGTTGGAGATTTACAGCATGCGTGCACCCGATACTTATGCGCGTGAATGGACGACGCGGATCCACGGGGTGGCGACCACGGGCAATGGAATTTCAGCAGGGGATGTCGATGGGGATGGCCTTGCCGATCTGATGGTATGTCTGCGTCCCGATCTCTACGCTTTTCGCGCCGAGAAACCCGACCACTATCGCCCAATCTGGCATACGCCGGTGGGGTTGATGCGTCGCGCACTCATTGCGGATCTGGATAGTGATTTTCGCAATGAAGTGCTTTTTAATTTGGATGGTGCAGTCCATATTGTTGAACGCGATGAACCGTCAGTTACGGTTGGATCGCCGCAGATTATACGCGCGCGGCCTCTGGGTCCAACCCGCATTGAAATAGACTGGATGCAGGTGCCCGGTGCGTCTTCTTATCAGATTTATCGCGCTGTCGGCGATGGCGCGCTCGATTATTTCGATGAGATTAGCGACCGTACGGTGTATATTGATTCCCTGTTGACGGAAGGCCAGACCTATCGCTATCAGATTGTCGCTGTGGTTGATCAGGATCTTCGTTCGGGTATTGTCTCTCTCACGCCGAATCGCGCGCCAGAAGTCGTGCGTGTTGAAACTCTGTCGGATAACCAGATTCAAATTTTTTTTTCGGAAGAGATGGGATCAGATGCGGCCCTGCCGTCGAGTTATCTGCTCGGCGGTGTTGGACAACCCACATCTGTGATTCTCGATCGGCAAAATACCCGGGCAGTTTTGTCTTTTGCCGTGCCGTTTCCCGTTCGGTACACACTGACTATTCTCAATGTATCCGATGCGAGTGGCACACCGCTTGGACTGATAACTATTTCAGATACTGTTGACCCAGACCTACTCTCGCGGGCGGATGTCGATGGCAGTGGTGTTGTCGATTTTGCAGATTTCCTATCTTTTGTCCGCGCATTTCAAACTTCTGATTCCACATTTGATTTTGACGGCGATGGCATTGTCACGTTCTCCGACTTTCTCATCTTTGCCAATCTCTTTGGTCGAAAGGTTGGGGCTGGGGGATAAGGTTATGGATATTGGTATTCCCAAACGCGCGTTTTTTCAGGTGGCTTTTCCCTGTGTGTTTCGCGCAGATGCTCCGGTAATAGATGGCGTACTGAATGACTGGAAGGCAACTTATCTGGTGCCGGATTTGACCGGGGTCGAGGGAAAAAAATCCTTTGCCGATGTATATATGGCCTGGCACGATACCGGGTTGTTTTTCGCCGTTGATGTGAAAGGTGGTGGTGGGCGTGCGCCCGATGTCCGCCGTCCATTGCGCGGTGATGGATTTCAGGTGTGGATTGACACGCGCGATGTGCGTAATGCGCCTCGAGGCAGCCGCTATTGTCATCATTTTTGTTTTTGGCCAGGGAAGGGCAGGGCACGAGCCGGGGGAAGACAGTTCCGTCTGCGACGGGCGAGAGCGCATCCGAGATTGTGCGATCCCACGCGTCTAAAAGTGGCTTCAAAGGTGCTCAAAACGGGGTATCGTCTGGAAGCCCATATTCCCGCTGCTGCAATGACCGGGTTTGATCCCGATGAGAATAATCGGATCGGTTTTACTTATTTGCTGCGCGATAAAAATCTGGGGCGACAAGTTTGGACGGCAGAAGAGATTTTGCCCGTGTCTTATGACCCGAGTTTGTGGGGTACAGCGGAATTGGTGAGGTGAGAGTTAAAAGACGAGAAGGGCGTTTGTATTTCGCCAAATAGTTTTGTATATTGGAAACATTGAACGTTGGTATCAATCGGATATAGTTTATATTCGAGGTTGGTGGCATGGCACAAGATAGCGAACTTTCTCAAGATCTCACCGATCGCGTGGAGCGTTTGGAGTCGCTGTTGACAATTAGTCGGTTGATGAATGCGACGTCAAACCAGGGGCGGTTGATCAGTGGTATTGCACATGAAATCTCCACGTATTTGGAGGCGGAACAGTGTTCGATTTTTTTTCACAACCGCCTGACGGATGAGCTATATACGCATGTTGGCGCCGGTATCGAAAAAGACACGCAGGTGCGAATCCCGAGCGATAGAGGGATCGCAGGGCATGTGTTTAAGAGCGGCGATGTGCGAAATGTTTTAGATACCTCCAAAGATCCTTTGTTTACCGATGTGCTTGGGTATGACACGCGTACCATGTTGGCCTTTCCGTTGCACAACAGGCGCAGAGAGGTGATAGGTGTGCTGGAGCTTCTGAACAAGAAAGGCGATCCGGAGTATTTTACAAAGGATGATGAGGATTTTCTGCACGAGGTAGCCGCGCAAATCGGTGGGTTGGTCGATATGATGCTGAGGCGAGAGGAGATGGCTCACCGAAATGAGTTGCTCGAAGCACAAATGGAACGATTGTCGGGATTTGAGCATCTGGTGGAGGACCGCACGGTTATCAATACGGTGTTTAAGTACAATCGCAAGATACACTATTGGGCAGGGTTGGTCGGCATGATTTTGTTGGCTATAATGTCTATTACTTCTCTTGTGATGGTACGGTCTTCTCTCGATCTTGAAAAAATGATGCTGGACTTGCATACAGGAGAACTTTTTGTGGGTCCTATCAACGCTTATATTTATACTGATATTGTTGCCTATGTTACATTGACGATTTGTCTTTCTGGTTTTCTGATGTATGCCTATCCACCGTTGAATCGCTGGATGAGGGCCAAGAAGGACCGACTTTCGCGGTTTATGATTCAAGCGGGCGTCCGTCAGCACAATCAAAATCGCCGGGTTCAAGAGGGGTTGCGAAAAGTACTGGGGGGACGAAATAATCCCTCTGGAAAAGCTTGATTTTGTGTTGGGAAAAGTTTATTATCATAGTCCGAGATATGAAACGAGAAAGGATATAGGAGGAATCAATGCGCTATTTGAGGTTTATGGCTTTGGGTTCGGTAATTCTGGGCGTTGTGATGGCTGGTATCGCTGGCTGTGGTGGTGGGCAAGAACAGGCGGGTAATAATCTGCCTGTGAGACGTGCGAAGATGCGCGAGATTAAGCTGAGTACAGACCGGATTATGGTCGCGCTGAAAAACGAGACGGTTGAGGGGGTTGCCGACGATGCCGAGAAGATTCAGGATGCGTTGAAAGCGGTGATTGATCTCTATCCGCCAGAACACGAGGAGAAGTACACGGTTTACAACCAGGCATCTCAAACACTGGCTTTGGGGATTGCATCGGCTGCCAAGGCGGGAAATGTCAAAGAGGCAAATAAGAAGTTCCGCGCCATGGTACCCTATTGCGGCAAGTGCCACGAAGATTGCGCGTTTTTGCTGGCTCCCGCATTTCCCGAGTATGAAGAGTGAGGTAGTAAAAATTAAAACTTAAAAAAGCGTCGGCTCAAGTAGCCGACGCTTTTTTTATTAAAATCGCCAGATTTTCAGGGCGGTTTTTCCGAATATCCATTCTCTGTCTTCTTCACTGAGGTCAGACAGATAATCCATCGGGATTTTGAGGCTGTTGTCATAGCCTTCACGTCTGCTTACGGGGGGATAGTCGCTTCCCCACATGACCCTTTGGAGACCGAAGGCTTCGATGGCCATGTCGGCGAGTGGGGGGATGGGATCAAAGGGCAAAGGAACGGGGCAGATTTCGCCGAATCCGGGAAGTTTGATTGATAGATTGGGCTGTTCGGCGAGTTCGAGGATTTTTTTGAAGGTATCATAAGGGGGCTGTTGGCCCTCGCCGATGCCCGCGAGGTGTTCGATCACAATGGACAGATTTGGAAATTCTCTGAGTACTTCTGCAAATTCATCGCTCAGAAGGCTCTGGGGACTGCTCGGCGCACTGACGACGAGGTCGAGTTCGGCTGCCGTGCGCCACTGCGCGAGGGGATCGGCGCAATCGGCGCGGCTATTTGCCGGAAGGCGAATGCCCACGATACCCTGTTCTGCCCATTGTCGCATGGCTGTGCCATCGTCTGTTGGTTCAACGATCATGGCGGCTTGAAATTTACCCGGATGTGCAGCCATGCTGTCGAGCATATACTGGTTATCCGAGTTTCCCGCGTACTGGATAAAGACAGCGCGATCAACACCAGATGTGTTCATATGGTAAAGCAGAGATCCTATGGGTTCGTATTTGTGAAGTCCGATGTGGCAGTGTGTATCGACAATGGTCATTGTGTACTCCGGGGCGGAATGAGGTCAAAATAATGCGCCCTGTTCGGGCGGTTGCGCGGGTTTTAGACAGTCGGGGGTATCATTTCTCGGGTTATTGACAAGAGTGGAAACGGGGTGTGCGATCATCTCTTGTGCGGAATAGGGAACGAGAAGATCCTGGAGGTCTGTTCGTTCTGTTGGGTCGAGCCAGAGGTCATACGCATCAGCCGGGAGAATAACGGGCATGCGGTTGTGAATCGGTGCCATCAGGGCGTTGGGTTCGGTTGTGATAATCGTACAGGATTGGATGCGTTGTCCTTCGGGCGAATGCCACGATTCCCATAGGCCAGCAAAAGCAAAGGGTGCGCCGGGTTTGAGCGCGATGTACATGGGGGTTTTGGTTCTGCCGTCGGAGTTGCGCTGCCATTCGTAAAATCCCGTTGCGGGAATCAGACATCTCCGTCTTTTGAAGGCCGTGCGAAATGAGGGTTTTTCCGCAAGGGTTTCTCCCCGCGCATTGATGAGTCGATTGCCTATTTTGTGATCTTTTGCCCACGATGGAATAAGCCCCCATTTGAAGGTGTCCGCCCGAGGCTCGGCTGTGTTGGCAATCGCCGTGATGTCCTGACCCGGTGCGATATTGTATCGCAAGGGTATCTCGTTGGGGAAAACAACCTGTGGAAATGCAAGCTGGTTTTCATCGCTTTGGGCAGCATAAACAAATCGACCGCACATGATATGATTCCTTGTTCATAGTTCGTAGATTATCTTTTCAAATATGTATAGTCTCTTCTCGCCAAATGTCAAGGTCTTTCCCTTAATAATTTTTGCTTGCTCGTGGACGGGTGTCTCATTACATTGGGCGGCGTTTTGATATATTGATCTTACATTTTTGATTGGAGGGATGTTATGGCAGCAGAGCTGGGTTTTGGCGTTGTTGGACTGGGTATGGGGACGAACCACTGTCGGTCTGTCACACGGGCCAATGGCGCAAAGTTGGTGGCTGTGTGCGATTTAGATGAGGATCGTTTGGGACCGACGGCTGAAGAATACGGATGCAAAGCTTATACGAGTTATGAAGAAATGCTTCAGGATGATGAGGTTCAGGTCGTCAATATTTGCGTTGAGTCTGGCAAGCACGCCGAGTTGGGTATTCAGGCCGCAGATGCGGGCAAGCACATGATCGTTGAGAAGCCCGCGGATATTACGCCTGAGCGCGTTGATCAATTAATTGGTGCGGTGAAGGATGCTGGCGTAAAGGTCGGGTGTATTTTTCAAGCGCGTCTGGAACCTCTAAACAGGCGGATTAAAGATGCGGTTGATAGCGGCAAGCTGGGCAAGTTGATCGGCGTTCACGGCCATTTGCCCTGGTATCGCGCGGATAGCTATTATCAGGGCGCACACGGATCGTGGAAGGGTACGTGGGATCTCGATGGGGGAGGGTCGCTGATGAATCAGGGCGTGCATACCGTCGATTTGATTCAGTGGCTTGCGGGCGGCGTCGAGTCTGTGATGGGTATGTTCGGCGTTTTTGGACACGATATCGAGGCAGAAGATCAGACTGTGGCGTTGTTCAAATTTAAGAATGGCGCGATTGGCACGGTTTATACGACGACCTGCTGCTATCCAGGGCTTCCGCAACTGGTGACTATTTACGGCGAGAATGGGTCGATTATGAAAGATGCTTCAAAGTTGATTTCCTGGAAAATTCAGGGTGAGAATGAGGCATCGGAAGAAGCAGAGATGCTGGGTTTTTACGGCGATCAGGAAGACAAACAGAAGAATATTTCAGCAGATCCGCTGGCCGTCAGTTCCGATGGACACACGTTGATTATCGAAGATCTCGTTGGGGCGATCAATGAAGACCGCGAGCCTATGATTGGTCTGGAAAGCGCGCGTCATGCCGTGGAAATTATTACTGCGGTGTTTGAATCTGGACGCACGGGGCGGGAAGTTAAGGTGGGGTAGGGGAAGTGTGAAGTGTGAAATAAAAAAAGCCAGATATTCTGTCTGGCTTTTTTTTATGGATTGTAGCCGGGGAATGCTTCTGCCATCGCCGCTTTGTCCGTGCCTGCGAATAGCCTATCACCGGTGTGTATCAGTGGACGACGTATCAACCGGGGCTGTTCAGCCATGAGGCGAATCAGTTCGTCCGCTGACACTTCTTCCCGGTCGAGTTTCAATGTTCGCGCCGAAGGACTCCGCCACGAGAATATGTCGGTTGGTGGAGTGTCGCCGAGCAATTCTCGAAGCTCTTCCTCAGAGAACTCATCCTTAAAGAAATCCCTTTCCTCCACATTAATGCCTTCTCGTGAAAGCCACGCTTTCACCTTGCGGCAAGAACTTCATCTGTTCCAGGTATAAAAGTTGATTTTGGCCATGGATATCTCCTGTATCTACATCGAAACGCCCAGTAGCCCTCGGGTGAATTGGAAGTCTGTATTGCCCGTTAGCGGTGTTTTGGGTGTGTATTGACGAGAGGCGATGGCGATGATCTGGTGTAATAGGGCGTCGGCATTGTGTTTGGGGTCGGTGTTGAAGATGAGGTCAAAGTCATCGCCGTAGGAATTAGCGACGCTTTCTTCGGCAGTTGTTTGAAGCATAGGGGTCAGGGGGTGGCCCTGCAAGGGGTGATTCCCTGAGTAGGCGACGATGAGGTGGACGCCTGTGCCGCCCAATCCCGTGAGGGTTTCGACCCAGTGGTCGGTCTGGCTGTCCATGATGTGATAGCCAGATTGGGTGGGATTTTGCCCATGTGCAAGGGAGGGTGCAGGTGGCGTGTTGCCCAAGACTTCGGATAAATAGATGGGATGGGTAAGAAAACTCGCATTGTCGGGTACAATGAGCGTGGCACCTGTGCCGATCAGAGTTTGAGATAGGATAGCGAGCGATTGCGCGGCAATATCGGAAATAGAACCAGAAGCGTGAAGGCCGATGCGGAGTGCGGACAGGCTGGTAGGAGTGATTTCAGGAGGAGAAGCCTGCGTGAACTGGTCGAGAAAATAGGCTTCGACCTTGTCGAGAACAGCCTCGATACCGCCGTCGAGTTGCACACTGGCCCATCCAAACGCATCGGGGCTGATCCCCCTGTCGTCCAGCGCGTGTCGAATATAGTCGTTGTGGGTCTTTTCACAGCCGTGTTCCAATAACAGGCATGTGTGTACGAGAGGGTGGATGAGGTAGCCGAGCATAGTGCGAGTGTAGAGGCGTTCGGTAGCCTCTCCCGATACGCCGCATCCTTCGGTGTGCGCGAGGGCGACGAAGCGCGAGATGCCCTTGTCGAGGCCCAGACCCTTTTCTGTGAGACGTTTTGCCGCCATCAGCGCGATTTGTCCGGAACACAGGCTGGTGGGGAGAATAAGGCCCAGGCGATCGGTTGTAAATCCATCCTGGGTGCGAATGGCTTCGAAATTGTGTTTGTCGGCGTCCAATGTCTGAATAGCGAGCGGCACGCCCTGGGGTTCGGGTCGGTTCTTGAGGTCGGGCAGGTGATCTGTTGAAGTCTGTCGCCATGTGCGCCATATCGAGACTTGCGCGTGTGCGGCTTTTTCGCCTTTGCTGCGTTCTCCCGAGGCGATTTTGCAGGTCAGGTCAAACATATCGCTGCCGAGGTCGTCCATGGAGGTGCCGTCCAGATACGCACCCGCGTTGACATCCATGTCTTTACTGAGTAGATGATAGCGTTCGGATGTGGTCACAATTTTGATGGTGGGCACAAAGGGGAAGTTTGTGATTGAGCCATTGCCCGTGATAAAGAAGATCATATTACACCCGGAAGCCACCTGTCCTGCGATGCTTTCGAGATCATTGCCCGGGCTGTCCATGAAATAGTACCCTGGATCGGTCATTGGTGCCGCGTAATCAATGACCGAATCGAGGCGGACATCCGGGTGGCGTTTCATGGCCGCGCCAATTGATTTGAGTACGATATTGTAGAGGCCGCGAAATTTGTTGCCCCCAGAAGGATTGCCTTCTGCTGTTGTGCCGTGCCAGGCGGCGAGGGTTTTATAGGCTTCTACTTTGTCGAGAAAACATTGGGCGACATCGTAAGATGATACACTTTGGAGGACGTAGGACTCCGCGCCGATGAGTTCATCGGTTTCTGCGAGGTTGGCAGAGCCGCCGTGGCGGATGATTTCTCTTGCCACCCACGAGGCCAATGGATTGCCAGAGATGCCAGAGAATGCGTCTGATCCGCCGCATTGAAGCGCTATTTTGATGTGCGATAGAGGTTCGGGCGTGCGGACCATTGCCTGGACTTGTGGCAACCATTTGGCAATGATGTTTTCACCCTGTTTTAGCGCGTTTTCAAAGCTGTCCTCAAGCGTGAGAAAGTGGTGTAAAACATGGTCGATGGGATAGTTGTTTTGCGCGAGAAAATCCCGAAGGTGCTGGTTGGTGATGGCTTCGTGACCGTAGTCTATTGCGAGTACTGCACCGACGTTTGGATGTACTATAAATCCTGCGAGTGTGCGCAATAAGAGGTCTTTGTTGTTGGGTATTTCAGTGCCGCCGCCTTCGGTGTGAGCTACTGCGATAATGTCATCGATATTGTGATAATCTCGTACGCGGCTTTTTAATCTCGTTTCGAGTTGTTTGGCATAACTCGCTGTGCGAGAGGATGTTCCCAGAATAATAATATTATTCCGCGTACCTACACCCCTGTCGCCGGGTCTTCTGTAACCCTGAAATGTACCGCACTGATCATAGCGTTTGACTTGCTCGCCTGCTTCAAAAGTGTCGGCATTGATCTGGTGCGGAACAATGCGATCTTCAAAGTTGGGCACGTCTGGAAGATCAAAGTCGAGATCTCGGAGTTTGAGGGCGTCGAGGATTTCCGGGTTGCAGGCGTAATCGCCGGGAGAGATATGGCGCGTTGCAATACCAAAGGGCAAGCCCCACGAGAGGAGGGGGGCGCCAGGCGCGATGGGTTGGAGGGCAAAGCGATGGCCTTCGAGGACGGTGTGCTGAAGCGCGAAGGTGTGTTCTGAATGGATGATCTGCGTGCCTCTGTCCAGTTTTCGAGTCGCAATCCCGACATTATCTCCCGGAAGAGGGAGACGACCGATTTCAGAAAATTTATATTTCATATGTTGCATTCCTTTGAAAAGTTTGTTCACAGTTATACGGAAAAGCAAAAATGATGTCAAGGGGTATGATATATGAGGTAAAAATCAATAAAAAATACCTTGACATATCACGTATATTTGGTTTATGTTTCTATCAGTTGTTTTATTAGCAAAACATTGGTTAAATGGCTAAACGCACTGTTCGAGGGGGGTGGTCATATGATGGCATCAGATGTATGGAAAGAATACGAGAGCAACGAGATTTCTCACAGTGTTGCCCATCATCTAACTGCCATTCACGAGTTGATGGGCGACCTGGGCTATGCACGGGTTTCGGATGTGGCGCGTGCGCTGGAGATTACCCGGGGTAGTGCATCGCTGACGCTCAAAGCCCTCAAGGCGCGCGGGCTGGTCGTGGAAGATCACAATAAGTTTTTGAAATTGTCCGAAGATGGCCGCCGCATTGTCGATTCTATTTTAGCCAAACGCGCCGTTGTTCGCAAATTTCTCAACGAGGTGCTCAAGCTCGACGAGCATCAAGCCGAAGTGGATGCGTGCAAGGTCGAGCATCTTTTGAGCGCGCAAACTGGTGGGCAATTGCTGCATTTTGTGCAGTTTTTGCTCTCTGATGATCCCACTGCGCGACAATTTCTCGCCGAGTTCTGGTCCAGGCTGGATCAGAATGAGGATTGGCAGTGGCCCGTTCAGGATGTTGATCAATTATTCAATTTGGAGTCTCGATAATGGCTTATGCAACGGATGCTGCAACCCCACTTTCAATATGGGGCCGGGGTGATGAAGGTACTATTGAAGGGATTTCAGGTACCAATCAACTGACGGCCCGACTGCGCGAGGTGGGGGCTATGCCAGGTGTCCCCGTGCGCGTGTTGCGCGTGGGGCGCACTGTGGTCATTCAAGTGGGTAGCAGCAGATTTTGCTTGCGGAAAACCGATGCTGCCTGCATCAAAGGAATGAAAGCGGCCTGATTTATTATGGCAATGGATATAGCGGATCGAGAGCGACCTTATGTGGGGCGTGGCATGGTCGCTGTGGTTGGCAATCCCAATACGGGTAAGACAACGCTTTTTAATGCTCTGACAGGGCTTTCGCAGCGCGTGGGGAATTTTCCCGGCGTTACAGTTGAGCGCAAGGTCGGACAATTGACATTGCCCAGCGCAGGTGCGATTGACCTGCTGGATTTGCCCGGTACATATAGTCTTTCAGCCAAGTCTCCGGATGAACTTATTGCCGTTGAAGCACTGATGGGGTTGTTGGAGAGTGAGAGCACCATTCAAGCTGTGCTCGTGGTTCTCGACGCCAGCAATTTGAGACGCAGTTTATACATCGTATCTCAACTTCTCGAAATTGATTTGCCCCTGGTTGTGGCCCTCAATATGTTAGATGTGGCCAAGGCCAGGGGTATTGTTATTGATGCACCAGTTCTGAGCGAGCATTTGGGCGTTCCAGTTATTCCCATACAGGCCAATAAGCGCGTGGGACTCGATGAGTTGAAAGGAGCTCTTTCCCAGGTCATTGAAAAGGGCAAAGTTCCATCGCGCCGTCCGATATTGCCGCAATCCTGGTGGGCGGACGCCGAGCAGTTGGCGCGAAAATACGAAGGTGTATCTATCGGCCTGGTGCTGCGTGTGTTGATTGACAATCAAAACGCGTTTGCATCCCATGTTGTGGAACGCTTTGGCGATGACTTTGCCGCTGATCTTCACGCGTTGCGAGCACAGGTCAATACGGATGATGCACTGGAGAATCGAGAGATCGAATTGCGCTATAGATGGATCGATGAGGTTCTCGATGATGTGCTGCGCGATCCCGAACCACTTCGCGTGACCCGTTCTGATCGACTGGATCGGATTTTGACCCATCCGCTGTGGGGTAGCCTGACGTTTGCAGTGATTATGGCCTTTGTGTTTCAGTCGATTTTTTCGTGGGCAGTGCCCCTAATGGATGGCATTGACGCGCTGTTTGGGACAGTTGGAGGATGGGCTACTGGCTATCTACCCGAGGGTGCGCTGCAAAGTATGGTGGTGGATGGGGTTATTGCCGGGGTGGGCGGCGTGGTCATTTTTTTGCCCCAGATTTGTATCCTGTTTCTCTTTATTGCCATACTGGAAGATTGCGGTTACATGGCCCGCGCTGCGCTGTTGATGGATCGCCTGTTAACGCCGTGTGGCTTGTCGGGAAAGTCTTTTATTCCACTTTTGTCGAGTTTTGCCTGTGCGATCCCGGGGGTGATGGCTACGCGAACGATCAATGATCCCAAAGATCGCATTGCCACGATGCTGGTTGCGCCATTGATGAGTTGCTCTGCGCGTTTGCCGGTGTACGCGATTTTTATTGGGGCTTTTATTCCCGATCGAGATGTCTGGGGGGGGATTGGGTTGCAAGGGCTTACGCTTTTCGCGCTGTATTGCGTTGGTATTCTTGTGGCTATTCCCGTTGCATGGATTTTAAAAAAGACGTTGTTGAGAGGGCAGCCCACGCCTTTCTTACTCGAGTTACCGTCCTACAAAATACCAGATGTGGGTACTGTTGGGATGCGTATTTATCAAAGCGGGCGGCATTTTCTCGAAAGAGCTGGCACATTGATTCTCGCCGCGACGATTGTGATGTGGGCTCTGGCGTATTTTCCTCGGTCCGAAACGATTGCCGCGCATTACGAGGCTGAGCGCGAGCGGCTGGTTGGGGCACCAGAAGAGGTTTTGAATGATTTGCGCGCGAAAGAGGCTGGCGAGATGCTCAAGCAGAGTTTTCTGGGGCGGATGGGACATGCTATTGAATCGGTCGTAGAGCCATTGGGATGGGATTGGCGGATTGGGATGGCGGCGCTGGCATCTTTTCCCGCACGAGAGGTGATTGTCGCCGTTCTGGGCACCATTTACAGTCTGGGAGAGGTGGATGAGGAATCGACGTCGCTCAGGGACGCGCTTCGGTCTGCGACCTGGTCTGATGGGCGAAAGGTGTTTAATATCCCGGTCGCGCTGTCTATTATGGTGTTTTTTGCACTGTGCGCACAGTGCGTTTCTACACTTGCGGTTATTCAACGCGAAACGGGCGCCTGGCGGTGGCCCGTGCTGACTTTTGTTTATATGACCGTGCTCGCCTATATCGGCGCATTTGTGACTTATCGCCTTGGTATGGCGCTTGGATGGGGGTAATGGTATGACCGACTGGCAAAATTGGATCGCGGTTGCAGTAACACTCTGGTGTGCCTATCGCGTTATTGGTGAGGTCGTAAGGCCGTTTTTGGCTTCGTCGTGTTCAGGCTGTGGCGGGGAAGCAAAGCGCGAGGATTTGATAGAGATTGAATAAGTAGGGAAATACAGGCGTTTCGTTTTTTTAAACCCCTTCAATCCAGTAGATTGAGGGGGTTTTCTTTTCTTGACCGGATCCCTTGATCTTTATATTTTTAGTTTTAACTAAATTTTATTTTAGCAGTAATATAAGAAGTGTTGTAGGCATGTATAACGGAGGGTGTATGTACAGATTTTTCATTATAGCAGGCGTTTTGTTTCTGTGCGCGTGTGGTGGTGGCGAAACGCCGCCGGTTGAACAAGACAAAAGGCTGGTGGTGTGTACGACCGGGATGGTCGGCGATCTGGTGCGCCATGTTGCGGGGGATCGCGCAGAGGTGATTTCTCTGATGGGACCTGGAATTGATCCGCATTATTACAAGGCGACGCAGGGAGATTTGCAGAAACTGTCTCGAGCAGATGTGATATTTTACAATGGTCTCTTTCTGGAAGGCAAGCTGGAAGGTATATTTGAAAAGATGGCGCGCAGCAAGACGGTGATTCCCGTGACGCGGGATATTCCCAAAGATAGGCTGCGAAAACCGGTTGCTGGACAAGGAGAGCACGACCCTCATATCTGGTTTGACGTCAGCATGTGGGCAGAGACCCTGCCTGTGGTAGTCCAGGCGCTGAGCGAGCGTGACGCCGATGGTGCAGATATATTTCGCGCCAATGCCGGGGCGTATCGCAAGCAATTGCTCAATCTCGACGCCTGGGCAAAGGCGCAGATTGCACGCATTCCCAGCGACCAGCGCGTGCTGATTACGGCACACGACGCCTTTGGATATTTTGGCCTTGCTTACGGCATTGAAGTGCGCGGGCTTCAGGGGATTTCGACTGTGGCCGAATACGGCGTCAACGATGTGTCTTTGCTGGTGAATTTTATAGTCAAACGACAGGTGAAAGCTATTTTTGTGGAAAGCAGTGTGCCCGAGCGTTCTATCAATGCCGTGCGCGAGGGATGCAGGGCGCAAGGGTGGGATGTCGCAATTGGTGGCACGCTGTATTCCGACGCGATGGGACCTGCGGGTAGTGGGGCCGATACGTACATCGGCATGGTGAGATCAAATGTGAACACTATTGTCGAGGCATTGAGATAATGTTACACGCGGTTGATGAATCGGTGACGCCCATTCACATTCACGATATGACGGTGGCGTATCACAAGAAACCCGTTCTGTGGGATGTCGATCTCGCTGTGCCAGAAGGCAAACTCGTGGGGGTTGTGGGTCCCAATGGCGCGGGCAAGAGCACGATGATCAAAGCCATTATGGATCTCGTGCCCAAGGCTTCGGGGTGGGTCCACATCTACGGCAAGCCCTATTCGCGCATGCGTCAGGCCATTGGCTATGTGCCGCAACGCGAGTCAGTGGATTGGGATTTTCCCATCAATGCCTTAGATGTGGTGCTTATGGGGCGTTATGGGCACGTAGGGTGGGTGAGACGTCCAGATAAAATTGATAGAGAACTGGCAAAGGAAGCACTTGAAAAAGTC
The DNA here is from genome assembly GCA_026705765.1 of Gemmatimonadota bacterium. NCBI lineage: Bacteria > Pseudomonadati > Gemmatimonadota > Gemmatimonadota bacterium. Next base: position 39,810 of record JAPPAB010000076.1, on the reverse strand, counting down.
GGTATGACCGATTTTGGACATCGGCAGATCAATCAGCTTTCGGGTGGGCAGCAACAGCGGGTTTTTCTGGCACGCGCTCTGGCGCAAGATGCGCAAATTTATTTGATGGACGAACCCTTTGCCGGCGTGGATGCGGCGACCGAACGCGCCATTATCGACATTTTGATGGATCTGAGGGAGAAGAAGAAGACTATGCTGGTTGTACATCACGATTTGCATACGGTGAACCAGTATTTTGACTGGCTGGTTTTGATCAATATGCGAATCGTTGCCGCGGGTGAGACGGAAGATGTGTTCACAGAAGATAATTTGAACAAAACTTATGGCGGACGGTTGACGGTGCTTTCCGAAGCCGCGCAGGCTGTTGCCCATCACCAGCGGGGTTTATGAAGTGATTTGGGACGCGACATTTCAACTGGTTTTGCTCGGTTCGCTATTGATCGGGGCGACATCGGGCACGCTGGGTGCATTTGCCGTGTTGCGCAGGCGGAGCCTGTTGGGCGATGCGCTGGCGCATGCTGCACTTCCGGGCGTTGCGCTGGCTTTTCTGTGGACGCAGAACAAGGCATTGCCCGTTTTGCTGTTGGGCGCGACAGTTTCCGGTGTGGTGGGCGTGCTTATTATTGAGGCCATTGTCAATTACACGCGCATCAAAGCAGACGCTGCGCTGGGCATTGTGCTTTCGGTTTTTTTTGGCGGGGGTATTGTATTGCTCACGCATATTCAGCAGAGTGAGGTGGGCAATCAAAGCGGTCTGGATAAGTTTCTTTTTGGGCAGGCGGCGTCTATTGTGCGCGCTGATCTGTATGTGATGTGTATTGTGTCTGTACTGGTTATGGTTGTGGTTTTTCTATTTTTTAAGGAATTCAAGGGACTCATTTTTGATGCAGAATTTATCTCTGCACTGGGATTTTCCCAGCGTGTGGTCGATCTTTTGTTAATGGGGTTGATCGTGCTCACCGTTATGGTGGGCCTTCAAGCAGTGGGGGTTATTCTCATTGCTGCGATGTTGATTACCCCAGCCGCTGCTGCGCGGTTTTGGACAGATCGGCTGCATGTGATGGTACTGGTGTCGGGTATTTTGGGCGCGCTGTGCGGCGCGCTGGGGGTTGGCTTGAGCGCGCTGGCACCCCGAATTCCAACGGGGCCGGTGATGGTGCTGGTTGCAACGGCTGCATTTCTCGTTTCTGTACTTATTGCCCCCAGGCGCGGGGTGCTCGCCAGGTGGGGACGGCTCAGGGCAAATGCCTTGCGAGAGAATGGTCAGCATTTTTTGAGGGCATATCTCGCGTTGCAGACAAAGGACAAGGGAGAGATCGTGTTGGCGGACCTCGCCAGCGAGCTTCAGTTGCCGCTTTACCGCGTACGTCGGCTTGCAAAGCGTCTCGCACGCGATGGGTGGGTGAGCCTGCACCATGGTGCGTGTTCTTTGACGGAAACGGGACACAAAGAGGCGGATTTTGTGGTCAAGTCTCATCAGCTATGGGAATATTATCTGGTTTATCGATCTATCTTAGAGGAGGACCACGTGGATAGACCCGCCGACGAAGTCGAGCATATTTTAACGCCTGAGATTATTGAACAGCTTGAACTGATTCTGGCACAAGAAGGTATAGATGTTGTTGGAGATATCCACAAAACGCACAGTGGTTATCGGAGGACCGGTCGAGATGAGTGAGATATGGGGACCTTTTTGGATTGTGCTTACAGGCGCACTGGCCGGGGCCTCGTGCGGTTTGTTGGGCGCGTATCTCGTATTACGCAAGATGTCGCTTTTGGGAGATGCACTAAGCCATGCTGTTTTGCCGGGCATTGTTATTGCGTTTCTCCTTTCGGGTAGCCGCGATGTGATTCCGATGTTTATTGGCGCCGCTATATGCGGAGTGATTGCCACGGTGTTGATTGAGATGTTTCACCGCAGGTGGCGCGTGCAAGAAGACTCATCGATAGGCATTACTTTTACAGCGCTCTTCGCGTTGGGAGTTGTTTTGATCACGGCATTTGCCGGGCAGGTCGATCTCGATCAGGAATGCGTTCTTTACGGAGAGATCGCGTACACGCCGTGGGACCGCCTGTTCTGGGGAGAATGGGATCTGGGACCGCGTCCGGTCTGGATCCTCGGAACGGTTTTTGCGCTTAATATCGCGTTTGTTCTGGTGTTTTTCAAAGAGCTTTTGATCGCGTCTTTCGACTCCGAGATGGCGCTTTCTGTAGGCGTGAGTGCTGCGCTGGTGCATTATATGCTGATGGGAGCCGTCTCTGTGACAACAGTAGCGGCATTTGAGTCCGTAGGAGCTATCCTCGTTGTGGCTATGCTGATCGTTCCCGGTGCTTCGGCTTATTTGTGGAGCGATCGGTTAAAAGTTATTTTGACGCTGTCTGCGCTTATGGGCGTTATTTCCGCAATAGCCGGATATTTTCTCGCAGGGATATGGAATAGCTCTATTGCCGGAGCTATGGTTGTGGTTATGGGTGTGCTGTTTGCGCTTTCTCTAATTTTTGCTCCCCACTATGGGTTGTTGGGGCGATTTGTGCGACAGGTGCGGCTCTCTCTGAGAGTTGCGCGAGATCACGTCTTGTTAAAGTTGCTCCGCGAACGGGAGTCGCAACGCGTCTCTGCGCTCAGTTGGGGTGATCTGATTGATACGGCTGCGCGTTGGGTGTCTGGTATTGCGATTCGATCGTTGATCTGGCAGGGGTTGATCAAGCGAGAAAATGGGCATTTTTCTCTGGGAGAACAGGGTGTTATACACGCGACCAGATTGCTCCGCAATCACAGGCTTTGGGAGTCCTATCTAAACCAGTTGGGGCTTCCACCGGATCATGTACACGCCCCTGCCGATGCACTGGAGCATTTTACGGATGACCATTTGCGGGAAGAAATTCGAGCGGCTTTGCCCAATATAGCAACCGATCCGCAGGGCAAGCGCATTCCCGAAGGATAGGATATACTTGCTTGTATGTGAGGTTTATCTTACTTTTTGTGATAGTTATTTAGGGGACGGACAATGATCAGTCAATCGTCACAGGATTATTTGAAAACGATCTATAAGTTGACACACGGGCAGAATCCCGTCGCTTCTGTGACGACTTCTCTCATTGCAGAGCACAGGGATGTTGCTCCCGCTTCGGTCACCAATATGCTCAAGAAACTCGCTGCGATGAAACTGGTGGAACACACGCCCTATCAGGGCGTTGTACTTACACCGACGGGAAAACGCATTGCTCTTGAGGTCCTTCGCCATCACCGTTTGCTCGAGCTATATTTGTCAGAGGTACTGGGATTTGATCTGGACAAGGTCGATGAAGAGGCGGATCGATTGGAGCATGTGATTTCCGAAGAATTTGAAGATAAAATTGATCGGATGCTGGGGTATCCGACAGTCGATCCTCACGGTGCGCCGATTCCGCGCAAAGATGGTTCAATAGAATACGACCACTATCTGTGCTTGGCAGATATTCCCGCAGGAGAAAATGTGCGCGTCAGACAGGTGAGTGATCAAAGTGCGGAGATGTTGCGCTATATGGCGACGATGGGTATTAAACCGAATGTCGAGATTGAGGTCGTGGGACGCGCGCCTTTTAACGGCCCGCTGGAAATCGTAGTCAATGGCGAGGCTACGTATTCGCTCGGGCTTGAAGTGGCTGCACATATTTATGTTTCATCATTGGGGGAAGATGGCTGATATGGGTAGGGTTGTTTCTTTGTTGGCAATTTTTTTAATAGCGGGCGGATCTGCACATGCACAAGTTCCGCCCATTTTTGCGCCCGGGACGGAATTGCACGATATTTATTGCCGCGCATGTGCCCATTTTTTTCCAGAGGTTCTGCCCACTGATAGTGAGTTTCGGCTGGATAGAGCTATTTGTGGGACATCGGCAATAAGGGGTTTGACCGCGAATTGGGATCGTTTGCCTCCCGCAGCGAAGGAGGCATTTGCGTTTCTCCAACAGCGTCCTATTCTGAGTCATTCAATTCTGTCTTCAGGTGGGCATTTCAAGATTCACTACAATACTGTGGGGACGCACGCCGTTTCTCCAACAGATACAGATGCCAATGGCGTACCGGATTATGTCGATGAAGCCGCGCGGGTTTTTGAGGCGGTTTGGGACCTGCAGATCAATCAGTTGGGCTACAATCCTCCTCTGTCTGATGGCGATGGTGTTTACGACATTTATATTAAAAATCTCGCTCTTCAGCAGGCTTATGGTTTTACATATCCAATTGCATATACGGAATTGACGACGCCGAGTTATATGGAGATTGACAATAATTTTACGGATCGTATTTATCCTGTAAATTCACGCGGATTCAACGGGTTGCGCGTAACGGCTGCCCACGAGTTTTTTCACGCGATTCAATTTGGGTATTATGCCGATTTTGCCGCTGCGTGGTGGCAGGAACTCACGGCGACCTGGATGGAGGATGTGGCCTATCCCGATGTGAATGATTTTTATCAGTACATGAGTTGCCCCCGCAACTTTTCTTGTATTTACGACGATCCCGAAGCCTCATTGGACAAGTTTTCTGGTAGTCTTCATCCTTTCGGCGCGTCGATTTTTGCTCACCACATTGAGCAGATTTACGGTGCAGATGAGATTAAAAGCGTTTGGGAGTTGCTCAAAAGACGCGATCCGAGTAGATATAGTTTATCGCTCATTGATGATGGGATGCCATTGGGCGGATTTGCGCAGATGATGCCGCGATTTGCCGCGTGGAATTATTTGACTGATTTGCGTGCTCGTCCCGGATATTATATTGAAGCGCGCGATTTGCCCTCGATTAAGCATGCCAATATTGTCCTCAACGCAGGTGGCTCTTTTGAGGGCTTTGAAACGGTTGATCATTTGGGGATGACATATTTGCGCATAGATACTTCAAATATCTTTGGCGGGCTTCGAGGAACATTTTCACTGGACGACAGAGGGCAGTGGAAGTTGCTGGTTATGCTGATTGCTCCATCAGGCGTCGAGTTGCTGTATCCGCGCGGGACAACGGTGGTGATTCCCAGAGCCAATCGTTTTGACGAGGTGGTATTTATTGTGATGGAGACATCGCTTTCAGGTGATAGGCGGCGCGTGAACTACACGCTGTCAACTGGGGGGAGTACTGCGACGGATCTCGTGTGCGATGTGGATGGCGATGGGCGCGTTGCGTTTTCCGATTTTCTGCGTTTTGCAGATGGCTTTAAACTTTTGCATACGGATAGTAAGTACGATCCAAAATTGGATTTCAATGGAGATGGCCCCGTTGATTTTCGCGATTTTCTCATTTTTGTTTTCCATTTTGGCGAATCGCGTTAAGGGAGTAATGCTGTGATTGTATTGCGAACAGATCGAGAACTGGATTTGATGGTTGAGGCAAACCGCATTGTGGGGCTGGTGCATCGCACACTCAAACCGCTTGTCAAAGTGGGAACGACGACGAGAGAACTGGATAGCGTAGCCGAAGATGTGATTCGGTCGCACGGCGCAGAACCCGCATTTAAGGGCTATAAGGGTTATCCCGCAGCGAGTTGTATTTCCATTAACGAACAGGTTGTACACGGGATTCCCGGATCTCGGAAGTTGATAGATGGCGATATTGTCAGCATTGATATCGGTGTAAAATTGCGGGGCTACTACGGTGATCAGGCGATTACGCGCGTTGTCGGCAATATTTCGGATCGGGAGAAAGAATTGCTCAAGGTGACGCGAGAATCCCTGTTTAAGGGGATTGAGCAAGCGGTTGCTGGAAGACGCCTGAGCGATATTTGCGGGGCGGTACAAAACTGGGTCGAGCAATTTGGTTTTTCTGTTGTGCGGCAATTTGTGGGACATGGCATTGGACGGAGCTTGCACGAAGAACCCGCCGTGCCCAATTATGCACCCCCAGAGCGCAACCCGCGTTTGCGAAAGGGGATGGTACTCGCCATTGAACCAATGGTCAATTTGGGAACGCATGAGGTTGTGATGGCAGATGACGGATGGACAGCGTCTGCTGCCGATGGGTTGCCTTCGGCGCATTTTGAGCATGTGGTGGCGATTACGCGTGGAGAACCCAGGATTTTGACGATGTTTGAGGAAGATATCGATGCGTAAATCTATTCTCTTATGCGTTCTTATGTGGTTAGTGTCTTGTAGTCAACACTATGAAGAAGGGGCGCATCCGCCGCCAAAGCCTCCACCTGCTCAGGCTCCAGCAGCAGATAAAGGAGGAACACAAACATCAGACGCTGTGGTTTCGGGGACGATTCGGTTAGCTGATGGGCTGGACGAGCGCATTGGGAGCAATGCCGTGCTATTTGTTATTGCGCGCCCTGCCCCTGTTGGCGGGCCACCGCTGGCTGTGAAGCGGCTCGATATTTCCGGTTTTCCCCATTCGTACACGCTGACGCGAGGGGATGCGATGATTGAGATAGACTGGTCTGAGATCGATGCGTTGTACGTTTCTGCAAAAATTGATGCAGACGGACGTGTGGGAGGCTCAAATATAGGGGATATGGAGGGAATTTATCCGCAAAACCCCGTTGCGCCCGGGGCCGTGGAAGTGGATATTTTGATCGATACGGTGCATTGAGTATGAACTATACGGTGATTCACGCGACGCACGAAGCGGTGCGCAAGGCCGGTGGTATCGGGACTGTTCTCGATGGCTTGATGACCTCTTCTGTGTATCAGAAAGCCGTGCGGCGATCTTTTCTCGTTGGTCCGCTTTCGCGTCCAGAGGATGAAGATCTTCTGGCGCAAAGTGGTGCGGTGCTTTTTTCAACCATTTCCGGCGTGCAAAATGCGGATTGTGGTGACGCGCTCAATCGCGTAGCAGAGCGGTACAATGTCAATATTGTTTACGGGATACGCCGATTCACTGGTGGATATGAAGCCGATGTGTTGCTCGTTGATACCGAAGATATCAACCCGCGGCATTCCCGCAATTTTAAGTACAATCTCTACCGACATTTTGGCCTTACGTCTGACCGATACGATACGATTGCGGATTACGCGCTTTATATCGATAGTGCAGAAGCGGTTTACGATGCCGTTGTCGCGTTTATCGGAAAGGATCCCGGCCCGCATATTGTGCTGGCCCATGAGTATATGGGCATGCCCCTTGCGCTCAAAACTATTGTGGAAAACGATCCACGCTTTCGGGCGATTTTTTACGCACATGAGGTTTCAACGATGCGCGGGATCACAGAGAACAACCCGGGGCACGATGTGATGTTTTACAACGCGATGGCGCGAGCACTTACACAGGGTGAAGTGGTTGAGGATGTATTTGGAGATCAGTCCGATTATTATCGACACGCGCTGGTCCAAATGGCGTCATATTGCGATGGTATTTTCGCCGTGGGCGACCCAGTGCTCGACGAGCTTCGGTTTATGGGGTTTGAAGCGCAAGCAATAGATCTGGTGTACAATGGTATTCCCGCTGTGCAGATTTCTTATCCGGAGAAATTACGGTCTCGCTCGCGTTTGCAGGAGTATGCGCAAAATTTGCTCGGATATGAGCCAGATGTGGTGATGTCCCATGTCACGCGTCCGGTGATTAGCAAAGGGCTGTGGCGCGATTTACTCGTATTATCGCATCTCGATAGATTGCTGGGGGACAAAGGACAAACAGGCGTGTTTTTTGTGCTTACAACGGCTGCGGAACAGCGCAGTGCACGAGATGTCGAGATTATGGAGTCCGAATATGGATGGCCGGTTGTACACCATACAGGCCCCCCCGACCTGGTTTCAAATGAGGTAGATATCTGGCGAGATATGGAAGCGTTTAACCGCGAGTCTGTCGCGATTCAAGCCATTTTGGTCAACCAGTTTGGATGGGACCGGGCAAGTTGCGGTCAGCGCATGCCGCAAGATATGGCGTTTGCGGATTTGCGCAGGGGCACGGATGTCGAATTTGGACAATCAATTTACGAGCCGTTTGGCATCGCCGTGCTCGAACCGCTGACTTTTGGGGGGATATGTGTGCCGAGTAGTGTGTGTGGATGCTGTGGTTTTTTGGATCGCGTGACACAAGAACAGGCCGATCCTCTCGTCGTGGTGGCCGATTATACGGCCGATGTCGCATTGGATAGTGCTGCATCTGCTCGTGCCATAGGGGAGTATGAACGCCGTATTCAGGAGGACAAAGTGGCGGACAAAGTGGCGTGGGATATCGCAGATGCGTTGCCATCATCGGATAGCGCGCGCGAGGCGCGATTGCATTCGGGTTACAGGTTGGCCGCACAAATGAGCTGGGATCGCGTGTGCGAAGCATTTTTTTTACCGGGTATAGAACGCGCGATTTCCCGTGGTCGAGTACAACGAAACGTTTGACGCTTTGAAGCGTGTAAAGGTCTATTGTAGTCAGCTATTTTTACCCATTGAGTGATGATTATGATGAGAAAACCATTTTTACTGATTTTTTTAATTGTGGCATGTCTCGCTGGTTGCAATACCGAAAAACGCAATCCGTTGGGGGAGGGCTTTGTTGGACGCGATCCCGGTGATACAGTAGCATTGCCCGCTGTTCCACTAAAGTCTGCACGGTCCTTTCAATCCCTGATTGAACCTACAGTGATGGGAGAACAAGAGGAATTGCTGGTCGGACAGATGAATGGGTTTTTGTTGCGCAGTCTGTTGCGTTTTGAAGTGCCGACTGAGTTGTCTGGTGGTGTGCCTCCGGGTTTGACGATAGACTCTCTGCGCGTCAATCTGGGTATTCGGTCGGCGCGGTTGGTCGAAAATGCATCTCTGATCGCATTGCTGCCCAATTCCCCCTGGGAAGAACTTCAGGCTTATGTCGACTCGATTTCGCTGGTCGAAACCGAGGTAATGGCGACACCAATCCCCGGTGCTGTGGTGCGGGTGTTTGAAGATCGCATTCGGATCGATTTGCCCGTGTCGCTCTTAAAGGGCGTGGTAGATGCGGGGGCACCGTCTTTAGAAATCCTGTTGCAACCCGATGGGGAGGCACCTTTTTTGTTGGATATTTTTGCCCGTGAAGCTACCGATATTCGCGCAGATGCACCGATTCCAGAATTGGAGGCCGTATATCGGGTGGGAGATGTGATAGAGCGCGAGGCTGTTCAGGCCGATGCAGATACCTATTGGAGTGCTCGGGTCAATGGCGGTCCCTCAGAAGACCTGGCGATTCTTGCCGAGGGTTTTTTTTACAGCAGTGTCTTGAATTTTGATCTGCCCAATATTCCGCAAGGCGCGACGGTCAATTCGGCCAAATTGCAATTGGATATCGATCTGGACCATTCTTATTTTTCATCTTTTCCCATTGAGATATATGGCCTGAAAATTGCAGAAGGCGATACTACATTTACGCGGTTCAATGAGAGATTACTCCTTGAACCAGCGACTGCGACTTACACCATTAACCAGACTTTGATCCAGGCCTGGATATCTGGTGTGCGAGTCAATCATGGGTTGGCACTTTCACCTCTCAATCTTATAACGGGTTTTCCCGTGCCCTTAAATTCGCCCCCGCTCATCCGATGGGTTGTGTTAAAAGATGTGCGTTTGAACCTCATTTACTCTCTACCTCCGGAACTGTAAGATGATGCGAATAATTCTCGCTTTGGGTTTTGTTTTTTCACTTGTGCTGCCAGTTTGCGCCAATACAATTTTTTCTTTTTATGGGGTCGGAGATCCAGTCAGGCGCGTTGATGCGCGGTCTCGAAGTATGGGGGGTGCCGGGCGGGCGCTTGCAGATGGGCTAAATTTTTCGTCCCACAATCCCGCTTTGTTGGGTGCTTTCCGCAGGGCGTCTGTGAGTATGCAATTTATGGCTCAGCACCGATTTTTGAATGGGGAAAACATTGTAAATGACGGGGATGTCGGGGCTTTTCAGATCGCGCTACCTATGAGACGGGGGCCTGTGATAGGGGTCGGACTTGAACCGCTTACAGATATGGATTTCGGGGCAATAGAAGATCGAGGCACGGGTGATTTGAAGTATCAACTGGAAGTTGAAGCGACTGGGGGTATCCAGGCTGTTTCTCTGGGGTTGGGGCATCGAATCGGGCGCAGGCTTTTTGTAGGAGGGCGTATAAATTGGGTAGCTATGGGGACGTTTAACGAGTCCTGGATCAAGAATTTTGATAATGAGACGGTCTTCTTTTCTCGCGATGAAATCACGCGTACCCACCGCGGATGGTTGCCATCATTCGGAATTATCTATACGCCCACTTCGCGGTTGAGTTTGGGCGCAAATGTCGATATCGGAGGCAATATCAAGCAGCGTCAGGTTCAAAGAAATCGTTTTGTGGGACAGCGCGAAGCCGTTGAGGTCGAGACGGAAGGCGATGTGGAATTTCCCCGGGAATTTGGAGCGGGGATAACGTATCTGGCGGGTTATCGCTGGCTGGCATCGGTCGATGTATCTCGAGGGCTGTGGCGCGCGACAGGAGATGGTCGATTTGATACGTGGGATGTAAGTGCAGGAATGTTGTGGCGCACGGGAGATCCCGATGTGTTGGTGCGGAGTCGGCGCTTTGAAATTAGCACGGGTTTTCATTATCGGTCGCTTTATTTTCCGACAACCTCTAATAGCCAGGTTGGCGAATTAGGCGTCAGCTTTGGCATGGCGCTGCCATTTGTAAATAATAGCGGCCGGTTTCGGTATGTGCTCGAGGTGGGAAGGCGCGGTGACCGCTCAAAACACGGCGTATCAGAGCGATTTATCCAGCACTCTTTTTCCGTAGTCGGTTTTGTAAGATAGTTTTCCCCGGGACAGTTCAAACGGTCTGTGTTCGACGCGCGAGCGCGCGGATGCGGCCGTTTTTGATTTTCTGAACGATTTGATCGGCTAAAAGGTGCAGAAGGGGTAGAACTATCCCTGTGCAAACAAAGTACAGAGGGGCGGTTTCGGGTGCAATAGATTCAAAGCAGACGATTGCAAGGAGGCCCTGCGGCAAGAGCGGCAGCCAGGCTTGAACGGGTTGTGAGGTGAAGTGCCTACATAGCAGACCACCCGCAATTTTGCCCAAAATCAAGGCTGCTATCAGGGCAAAAAAATAAGGCGGTACAGAGGATATTTGCCAGTCTAAAACAAGGCCAGTAGCATAGTGTGCAAGGGCAAAAGCAATCAGTGCTTCCGCATTTGGTGGGCGCATATTGGGTCTCAGTCCGCGTTTGGTGCGCAAGGATAATGCAAGGCCCACTGCCCAGGATAAAATAAGGGGCTGAATCCAAACATGCCACGAAGCAAGCGCAAGCAGAAATGATAGGGCAAACCAACTCGTAAATTGACCTGTGGGGGTGTGGATATGTTGCAGCCAGCGATGCACGAGTTCAATTCCAATAATTCCGATCAAAATAGCTAGAGAGATATCTGCGGCAAGACGGAGGAAGGAATTAAACCCGTCGTTCAGGATGAATTCGACACCAAAAATAAGCCCTGTTAAAAAGAGCAAGCCGAGGCCGATTGCCGTAACAGATAAAGAAAAAGGCCATGTATCCCGTAGTTTGTGTTCTGTGCGGTCTAAAAATATGGGGGCTGAGATGCCCGATAGGATGGCAAGTTGTAAAGTGGCCACCAGGTGGAGGTCGAAAAAGATGAGTACTGAGAAGGTCGTGAGAACGGGTGCTGCATACAGGTAGATACTCCCTGTGAGCAAACGCTGATTTGCGAGGATAGGGCGGGAGAGCGATGTGCCCAAATAAAGGCCGATCCAGGCCATTGCGATATCTGCAAAGGGTTTTATACTCTGGTGACTGTCAGCGGTCGTAATAGGTGCGAAGCCGATGGCGAGACCAGCGGCAATCATGCCTAAAACATCGGGCAATTTGGCGCGATGAGCCAGTCGCGCACCCACGACAGAGGCAGTTATCAGAAAGCCGACCCAGGCCATTTCGGGGGGTGATTGGAGTAGCCAGAGCAGGATACCCATACCAATTGTAATGCAAAGGAGGCGCATAGAAATCGTCTCAGGTGTGAGATTGTGGTGAGTTTGCGGGTGGAATGAGTATCATTTGACTCAAAAAAACAGCAATTACGAGTCCAGTAATAAGCGTGTAGTGCTGAAAGTCGAGGAGGTAAATGGCCTGTATGCTAACAGCGATACTCAGCGTACCCTGAGGATGCCAACTCATGGCGAGCAATTCGCGCCAGGTCTGCGGTATTTGCCAGAGGGTTTGGGATACTGTGAAACCGATTGTGCGCCCCATTCCACGCACGAGTATCACGGTGAGAGCAAGTGGAAAAAGAGGCGACCAGAAAAAAAATATATCACCACTAAATTCTCCTATTATTGATCCAATCAGTGCGAAAAAGATCGGCTCAATCACGTCGTTTGCGCGTGTTGTAAATTCGACGATCTCGCGTTTTGCCACGGTTGTGTTAATGAGCCAGATACCCGATATAAATCCCACAGCAAGAGATGGTAAGTCCGGTGCCTGACACAATCCAGAAAGGGCGATCACAATGCCCAGAACGAGGCTTAGTGCGCGAGCACCTGTGCGGTGGCTGCGGAATGAAAAATCGAGCGCGATGCCTCCGACCACACCTGCGCCGAGCAGGAGCAGTGCAATACCAGTTGCGCCTATGAATGGCAAGTTGCCCAAATAAAAAATGGGGTTTTCTGAAAGTGGGGGGAAAGCGATACACAACACGGCCAGGGCCGCGACATTGCCAAGTGGCAAGTTTTGATCTGGAACGGGAGTTGGGATAGGACGATTGGGCCACTGAAAAAAAGGTGCGGGAAAGCGCACAGTAAGTGCGAAACAAGTGATCAGGACTATGGCGAGGGGCAAATTTTGGAGCAATCCGAGGTAGCGATAAAGTATCAAACCACTGGCGAAAGCCGCAAGGACAGTGAATCCGCCGGTTGCGAGTACAACGGCTGTTTGTGAGTAAATTACTGAGGTGCCGTGGTTTCGCAGATTTTGGAGGTCTGTTGACAGGCCTGTCTGCAGGCCAATCCACAGCAAAATAGCGCTGATGCAATTGTACCGCAGCACTTCAAACAGGTGAAATACCTCATCGGTCTCAGAAAAAAACATCCCTACGAGAACCCCGAGGAGCAGATAATGTGCTCTGCCTATTCGAAGACTGTCTATCAGCGGGTGTGGCGGCATCCGCCGAAAAATTTTTTGGCCGAAAAAAAAAGCACCAAAACCGGCAATTAAGCTTAAAATAAAGGCCATAAAATGCCTGCTGTTTAGGGATAGCTGGTGTCATCTTTACCGCGGGGGATTATACTTTTTTCCAAAGTTTGGGTCAAGAACGAAGTTGACGCCCCACGCTTGACAGCCGTTAAAATATAGTGTATAGTCAGGATTGAGTGTAACAGATAGGATGTGTGAGAACCCCTTCCTGAAGTTCTACCAATATTGTGCTGTGCGCAGGGGCCGATGGCCGGGGACTGATAGCACAAATTCTGGAGATCCCATGCCCGATTCATTACCTCAGGTGCTGATGCACAGTGCCCCAAGTTTATACGAGCATCTGGGCGCATTTGCCCAGATTGTTGAGTCGGCCGTTCAGATAGCTGGCGCTTCAGAAGATGAGCAAGTCGATCTGATGGTTGCAGTTATGGAAGCACTCAATAATGCGATTGATCATGGTAGCGGTGAAGATGCTTCAAAAAAAGTACATCTCAAGATCCATATCCACCCCACTTCCATCACTGTCTGGGTGCAAGACGAGGGGCGAGGCTTTGATCCCAATGCCACACCTGACCCGCTTGCACCAGAAAATTTGATGAATGATTCTGGACGCGGGCTTTTGATGATGCGAGCGTTTATGGATGAGGTGGATTTTATGCCTTCTCAGAAAGGCACGCTGGTTAAGATGATCAAATATTTTTCCTCTAAGTCATCACCATCTCACTGTTGAGGAGGACCCCCATGCAAATTGTCATTTCTGGACATCATTACCATGTCTCGGACAGCACGCGCACCCATATAAAAGCTGCTGTCTCTCGGTTTGAGCGATTTTACACGCCCGTGCTGGGTTGTCATGTCACCATTACAAAAGAGGAGCCTGCATTTCGCGTTGATATTATAGTCAATGTGCATGGGCAAACCCTCAAAGCTTCCAACGCGGGTAATAAGCTCTTTCCCGTTATTGATAGTTCGGCAAAGAAGATGATCCGGCAATTGAAGAAACTGCGCGACCGGCGTAGAAAACCCCGCGTTATTTCCGGTCTGAGTGAGGTATAAGCCGTGCCACAGATTTCCATTGGCAAGATGTTAGAAGATTACGGGGACCAACTCGCGCTCTCGTCTGTTGCTGGACAGGGGGGAATTGGCAACACGCTATCTACCAGCGATGTCCATCGCCCTGGTCTCGCGCTTGCGGGATTTCTCGGCCTTTTTACTTTTGACCGCGTTCAGGTTATGGGCAATACGGAGATGCTTTATCTGTCGAGTCTTGACCCCGATATTTGCCGTCAAACCCTTGAAACCATTTTTCAGTTTGATATTCCCTGTATGGTTATCACAGATGGGAATGAAGTACTGCCCGTGATGCTCGAATTGTCCAATGCGAGGCAAATTCCCCTGCTGACCACGCCGTTTGCGACCACCAAGTTTGCCCACCTTTTTTCTGATTATCTCGATGATGTGTTTGCACCGCGCACAGCCATTCACGGTTCGCTGGTCGATGTGTATGGCATTGGACTGCTATTTGTCGGTGCGAGTGGGATTGGAAAAAGTGAGATTGCCGTTGACCTGGTTGAACGTGGGCACCGATTGGTCGCGGATGATGTCGTGCTCGTGTCGCGCAAGTTACAAGGCATAATTGTAGGTAGCAGCGGGGAAACACTGCGCGATCATATAGAAATACGCGGTCTGGGCATTTTGAATGTTCGCAATATGTTTGGCGTGCGTGCCGTTCGTATGCAAAAGCGCGTCGAGGTTGTTGTCAAGCTCATTAAATGGGATGAGACCGCAGCGTATGATCGCATAGGACTCGATGAGGATTGGGTCTCGATTCTCGACCTCGAGGTGCCTCAGGTTACAGTGCCGATCTATCCGGGAAAAAATATTACGGTGATTGCAGAGACGATTGCCCTGAATTATCAACTCAAAATACAGGGCTATCACACGGCGCAAGAATTCAATCGCCGCCTCGTTGAGCGTATGAAAAACAAAGTCCGGGACGATATGTCTATCCGTGCGGATATCGAGTAACTATGGAGGTGTAAATGAAATTAAAGTGTGTTGTTTTATTGTTGTTTGGTCTCCTGGGGTGTGGAGGACAGAGTACTTTGGAAAGCGATGCCCAGCGCATGCTGGCTTCTGTGCGAGATCTGGAAGAAGAATTGGACGATTTGCCGCAGGCGATTGCGCGGTATGGAGAAATCTCAGCGCAATTCCCAAATACTGAGGCGGAAAAAACAGCGCGCGCGCGCCGGGCGATGCTCGAGCGATTGCAGGCGCGTCTGGATGATCGAGAATCTGTTCCCGAAGATAGTATAGAGGTATTTTACGAGGCTGTAGTTGAAAACGTCCCTGATTATTTTGCCACGTTGAAGATGCTCGGTACGAATTACAGCAACCAGATACACTTTACCACGCGTTTTGCTGCCAATACAGGGGCAGTGCAGATAAAAGAACAGGCCATAAGAATATGGGAAAAGCAGGATCGCATGTGGTCGCGCTACGCCTTTCGCCCAATCCCGTCAAACCGTTTCTGGCAGGATCAGTTGTGCAAGGACGCGCTGAATATTACAGAGATGTTAATTGCCAAGTCCTTTCGAGAGTACAACCGGGCGCTGGATATCATCAATAAGGGATTGGATTATGCTTCGGGCGAGGATGTGATCTCACGGGCTAAAGTCTATGCCGCCTATTGCATATTTTGGCAGAGCAAAGCAGAAGATTACCAGCAGGGTGTCGCACTGGCAAAAGAGGCTTTGAGCTATGAATTTTTATCGGATAATGACCGCGCGCGCGCCTATCATGTTATTGGTCTGTGTTATGCGTATATCTATCAGGATACAGAAGACATGACGGATCTGGATGAGGCGATAAGAGCACTCAATGAAGCCGTGAATATCGACGAAAATATGGGCGAGGCAAAGCTATTGCTCAAAGAGTTGCGACAACAGCGAGGAAGGGTAGCGTCTTGAGATTATGAAAAAAATTGTTTGTAAATTTGGTGGTTCATCGGTTGCTGATGCCGCACAGGTCGAGAAGGTCGTGTCTATCGTGCGGAGCGATGAACGCCGCTGTTTAGTCGTGCCTTCCGCACCGGGTAAGCGGTCTGATGACGATACAAAAATTACTGATTTGCTCTATCTGTGCCACGAACTCGCGAGACAAAATGTCGATTTTTCAGAGCCTTTTAACAAGATCAGTACGCGTTATTTGGATCTCTCAAAGGCTCTTAGTGTGTCGATTGATATGGAGGGATTACTCGCTGAAGTCGAGAGCAGAATAGCGGATGGCGCTGGGCGAGATTACGTGGCGTCGCGCGGCGAGTATTTGTGCGGGCGCATTTTGGCCGATGTTTTGGGCGCTGCGTTTGTCGATCCCGCCGAGGCGATTCTCTTTCGGACTGATGGACGCCTCGATAGCGATTCATATCGGCGACTGAGGTCGCATCTTTTAGACGAGCGGCTCTATGTTATTCCGGGATTTTACGGTGCGGATGCAAAGGGCGAGATCGTGACATTTTCTCGCGGTGGCTCGGATATTACCGGTGCGATTGTCGCCCGCGCAGTTGGGGCAGGAGTGTACGAAAATTGGACGGATGTATCCGGATTGCTCATGGCCGATCCCCGCCTGGTGCCCAATCCATTGCCCGTAGAGGAGATTACATATCGCGAGATGCGCGAGTTGGCCTATATGGGGGCCGATGTTTTGCACGACGAGGCGATGTTCCCAGTGCGCACAGCCGAGATTCCCATTCACATACGCAATACCAATCGGCCAGAGGATGCCGGCACGCTGATTTTGCCTGGTCGAGAGCTTACAGAGCGCATGATCGCCGGGGTTGCGGGGCGTCCCAATTTTAGTATGCTATTTATTGAAAAAGATCTAATGAATCAGATGACGGGGTTTGGGCAGCAGGTCCTGGAGGTGGTCGCACGACACGGAATCAGTTATGACCACACGCCATCTGGCATCGATACAATGTCGGTGATCATACAGGATGAGCAATTGGATGGCAAGGGCGAACTTCTCGTCGAAGACATTCAACGCATTATCGAGCCTGACCGAGTCGAACTGATCCACGGACTTGCGCTGATTGCGACAGTTGGGGAGGGAATGTCGCACAGGGTTGGCATTGCTGCGCGTCTGTTTACTGCGCTGGCAGATGCAGGTGTGAATGTGCGGGTGATTGATCAGGGGGCCTCAGAGATCAATATTATTGTGGGAGTCGAAGAAGCCGATCTCGAGACAGCACTGGTCGCTATTTATCGCGCTTTTGTAAAATAGGGTGAGCTACCAGGGAGGGATTTATGAAGATTCTCGTGACGGGATCACACGGAAGAGTAGGGGGCAATCTGGTCAAGCGTTTGCTCGCCAAAGGCCACGACATACGCGGCTTTGTCTATCCCGGTGATGCCAGTCGGGCGGGCAAGTGGAAAGGCATTGATGAAGTCGAAGTCGTAGAAGGCGACTTGCGCGATTACGAGGCGGTATCTCGTGCGGTTGAGGGTGTGGATGCCGTATATCACCTGGCAGCGGCTTTTGCAAGTCCGCATAGCCATATCGAATATTTGCAGATCAATGGGCTGGGCACACTCCATCTACTCGAAGCTGTGCGAGAGAAAGTCCCCAATTTGCAGCGTTTTGTCTATGCCTGTACAGAAGCGATATACTGGAAGGTTGACGAGGCCGGGCGTTTATTCGAGCAGCCAATTTCCGAAGATATGGTCAGCGCGACTAAAGCGATGCCCTATTTTTTGACTAAGTGGATCGGCGAAGAACTGGTGATGAATTACCACGTTCAATACGGCGTTCCGAGCGTTGTGTGTCGGTTTGCGACTATTTTTGAACCGAGTGAATTTTTGACCGAAGATGGTGTCCCCAAATTTTGTACCCTCAGACCTCCGCTCGAACGATTGCGACGCCAGAAAAACCCCACAGATGAACAGAGGGCGCAACTCGCGTCTATGGAAAAAGCATGGGGAGGTGGCGCGCGGGTTTTGGTTAGCAGGTGCCCCGATGGCAGGAGTTTTAAGCAGGAGTGGGCAGATGTGCGGGATATCGCCCTCGGCCTTTCTCTGAGTTTGGACCGCGATGAAGCCGTGGGCGAGGCATTTACCCTGGGCGGAATGCTCATCGTGTGGGAAGACGATGTCCCAAAAGTTGCCGATTATCTCGGTGTAGGCTATACAGAAGCGATCATGCCTGCGCCGAATTTTTTTGAATTTGATCGGACAAAAACCCAAAATTTGCTCGGCTATCGCGCCGAGCACGACTTGTGGAGCACGCTGAATACGGCTCTGGCGATGCAAGAAGGCAAAGATACAGATGTTGTTCCCACAGGTGTGCGATACGGACGAAATCCCGCATAATGGGAGGTCCTATGACTTTTTGGCGCAGGTTTATTCCGATTCTGGTGTGCACGGGATTGCCTTTTGGCCTGAGCGAGGCTCAATCTGTTGGAAATGTTACTGGCACAGTGACCGATGCTACAAGTGGAGAGAAGTTGGAAGCGGTGCAGGTTCATATTCCAACCTTGAAATTGGGCACCGTGTCGGATGAGCAAGGCCGCTTTACTATTCAAAATGTGCCTGTTGGCACATATCAGCTGAAGGCCGATTTGATCGGCTATGCGAGTGCGACAGTAGCGGTTACTGTGACTGGGGAACAGACGACGACGGTTGCTTTGCAGATGGCGTTGTCCGCGCTTTACCTCGATGAAGTGGTGGTGACGGGTACGGCATTTAAGGAATCGCCCATCAGTTTGACCTATGCGGTCGCTGTGGTCGGGCGAGAAAAGATGGCAGAACAGGGGTCTCCACAGGCGGTTGATTTCTTCAAGAATCTGGGTGCGAGTCACGGCGTGATCGGAGAGCGAAACAGTTGGTATAATGCCGGTCAAGCCACTACACTTCCAGAGAACATCGCCAATGTGAACCTGCGTGGTCTGGGAGCTTCGCGCACCCTGGTGTTGTTCAATGGTCAGCGTCAGGTCTATGTTCCTGCGCGCTTGATCGGGGGGCGCTTCGTAGATGTAAATGCGATGCCTTCGATAGCTATTGACCGCATCGAAGTGCTCAAGGAAGGCGCGGGGGCGATCTACGGATCGGACGCTGTGGCTGGCGTTGCTAACTTCTTGACTCGCGCCGATTTTGAGGGCTTTGAGGTCTCGGCTGCCCACAATTATTTCGCCGGTGCTGGCGATACGAATTTTGGCGCGATATGGGGCGGCAAATTCGGCAATGCCCATGCCGTGATTTCGGCAGAATGGAGCGGTCAGCAGCAGTTGGCGACCGAAGAAAGAGACTATCTGTTGCTGCCCTGGCACGGTGGTGGGCAGCGCGGGGGATGGTCTGGCATTGGGAATCCCGGCGTCTTCACACTTGGGGCGCCGGCCATATGGACCGCGGATATCCACGACCGCCGCTGTGAGGAATTTGGGGGGGTGGAATTGAGTTGGACGTGCCGCTTCCGCTATCAACCCTGGGACAATCTGATCGATAAAAAGCAATATATCCGCGCTTTTGCCGAGATCAACGGTTCTCTGGACAATGGCGCGAATTACCACATTGAAGGGTTGCTGTCTGAATCCGAGATTCCCGATTGGCTCACAACGCCTTCTTACCCGCCCATCCCTCTGTTTCACACGACCATCATGGAGGTTGCGCCCGACCACCCAGGGCGGCGGGCATTTTGCGAGGACCAGGGAAACTACGCAGGAAGCGGTTCTTACGATGCGGACAAAGTAGCCGAAGCCTGCGCCGATGAAGAGACGAACTGGTATTTTAATGGGCGCACGTTTGGCAATTCAGGCCCCGGGCGCACGCTGGCGCGCCAGTCTCGCACCTGGCGCGTAGCCGCTTCTGCAGACCGCGATTTCAAAGCATTTGGTGGTCGGGACGCCAGTTTTGACGTGGGTCTTTCCTATTCCCACACCTCGGGGAACATGAATCTGCCGGGCATCTACAACGAACGCCTGTTCCTCGCCTTTCGAGGTTACGGCGGACCGGATTGCGGCGTGGGCGTGATCGCAGATGCTTCGAGTGACGCCAAAATGAGACTGGACCCGAGCACCCTCAGTGGCAAAGTGCCGGGGCAGGGCAACTGTATGTATTTCAATCCTTTTAATAATGCCATTGAGTATTCCGCCCAACCTGGCGCCTTATACCTGGATCAGCGCAATCCGGAATATCGCCCCGAACTTGCAAACAGCCCCGAACTGCGGGAATGGCTCGGCGCAGAGGAAGTCAATTTGGAGAGCACGGCGGATATGATCGTTGCCGATGCGACGCTGACTGGGACGTGGACGGAAAATGTCTGGCTCAACGCGAGTTATGCCGCCGGATATCAGTTTCGCCGAATCAGCGCGGTTGGCGATCCCAATGACGCGGGCGATGTCACCATCAATCCCTGCCCGGTTGCAGGCGATAGGGGATGTACTGAACGCGATAAGTTCGGTCCCTATGTTTTCACGAATGTGCATCGACCTTATGAGGCAGATCAGACGGTACATCGCTTTTTTGGCGAAATACCCCTGAGCCTGGGAGAGCGCGTTGATTTGCAACTCGCTGCGAACTACGAGTTCCACGATGTGGCGAGCAGTTTTGATCCCAAATTTGGATGGCGCTATCAACTCTCGGAATCTCCGACCCATTCCGCGTTTCTGCGTGGCTCGGTGCAGACGTCTTTTCGCACGCCATCGCTGGACGATGTCAATGAAAGCCCGCTGACAACGCTCGAATGGGTGCCGCAAACGAGTACATACCGTGGGGTAGATAGAATTGGTAGCCCCGATCTCAAGCCCGAGCAGGCGTTCACGTATAATGCGGGCCTTGCTTTAAATACAGAAGCTGGCTTTGAAGCAACGCTGGATTACTGGCACTACGATTTCAGCGATGTGATCGGCGCCATGCCCCACAGTGCAATTGTCAACCTCTATGACGAAGCCGCGACCAGAGATTTGGTGAAGCAATACATCGTATGTCCAGATGGTATTGGCACCGGTACCTGTACGGCTGCAGAACTCGATCGGATACTCATTGATCTCGTCAATTGGCCGGGGATCAAGACTTCGGGATTCGACGTGTATTTGAGCACCCGGATGCAGGCGGGACCGGGACAATTTACAGCCAGCCTGGACGGCACTTATACGCTCGAGTACCAAACAAAGGCTCTGATGCTGGACGATTTGGAGCTCCAACCCGAACTGGACGCCGTGGGCTACCTGAACTTCGACAATCCCCTCGTGACATCTTTGCCCAAATTGAAGAGTCGGATATCCGCAGCCTATCACTATAAACACTACAGCATGGTCAGCTACTTGAACTATATTTCGTCTTATGAAGATCGGGCGTCGGAAGATTTATTTCCCATTATAGACGCTTTTGTCACATGGGATGCCAGCTTTTTGTGGAATTTGTCCAAAGGCATCAACATCGCCATCTCCGGGCGAAATTTGCTCGATACCAGGCCGCCACTGGTCAATGTGGAACAAGCCTACGATGGTTTTACGCACGATCCCAAAGGTCGGCAGTTGAAGTTGGCGGTGACATATCAATTCGGACGTTGACGGAAGGAAAGTTTTGCAAATACATGAAGGATTACATGATAGAGAATATCGCAGGCTATTCGGTTTGGATATCTACCTGACGCCAGTGTTTGTGATTGCCGGTATTACCATTGTCGCATTTGTCACTGGCGCTCTTGTTTTTCAGGAAGCCGCAACTGAAGGGTTTAAAAATATCCGCGAGTGGCTCACTGCGAACCTCGATTGGTTTTTTATTATTGCTGCCAATCTCGTCGTGCTCTTTTGCTTTTATGTGGCGCTATCGCCTCTTGGAAAGGTGCGCCTGGGCGGCGTAGATGCAAAACCCGAATACACCTATTTAACCTATCTTGCCATGCTCTTTGCGGCTGGCGTGGGCATAGGGTTGCTGTTTTTTGGGGTGGCAGAGCCGGTGTATTACTATCAAAATCCACCACTCGGCATTACGCCAGGAACTGAGGATGCCGTTGCCGTAGGGATAGCGGCGACGGTTTTTCATTGGGGGCTACACGGTTGGGCAATCTACGGCGTCGTTGGGCTTGCCCTGGGTTACTTTGCGTACAACAGGGGATTGCCCCTCACCATTCGCTCGGCGTTCTATCCATTATTTGGTGACCGCGTCTGGGGCTGGCCCGGACATATTATCGATACGTTCGCCATATTCGCGGGATTGTTTGGGCTTGCGACCTCCCTCGGTCTGGGGGTTCAGCAGGTTACTTCCGGATTAAACTATCTGTTTGATATTCCCACGAACAATACCACTATGGTGGTGTTAATTGTGGTGATTACGTCCATTGCACTTATATCGGTGCTGACGGGTATTAATGTCGGTATTAAGCGTTTGAGCCAGTTCAATATCATTCTCGCGTTTTTGTTGTTATTGACTGTTATCTCGCTCGGTCCAACGCTCTACATTTTTCGCAGTATCTACGCTGGTCTCGGCAGTTATTTCGCGCAGGTTGTACCGCTCAGCAATTGGATTGGGCGGGAGGATGTCGCCTTTGTGCGAGACTGGACGACTTTCTACTGGGCCTGGTGGTTTGCCTGGGCACCGTTTGTCGGTACGTTCATCGCCCGCATTTCAAAGGGGCGCACAGTGCGCGAATTTGTCGTCTCTGTGCTTCTGGTGCCAATGCTTTTATGCCTGCTGTGGTTCGGCACTTTTAGTGGCACGGCATTCTACCAGCACATCGTTGATGGCTATACCGGTGTAACTGAGAATGTCGAGGCGTGGAAGCTCGAAATCGCATTGTTCAAAATGTTTGATAAGTTGCCGATGGCGACACTGCTTTCATCTGTGGCGATGCTTCTGACCGTCGTGTTTTTCGTTACTTCGTCGGACTCCGGATCGTTGATTCTTGACACTATTGCAGCCGGGGGCAAGGTTGATGCGCCAGTTGCTCAGCGCGTTTTCTGGTGTACGATTGAGGGGTTGGTCGCCATAGCACTTCTGCTTGGTGGGGGCTTGAGTGCGTTGCAAGCGGCCTCGCTCACTACTGGTTTTCCATTTGCTATTGTGCTATTGGGAATGGCTGTCTGTGTGTGGATGGGGCTTCGCAGCGAAGTGCGGGAATCGCGCGGATGAGAGTCTTAAACAGTGCAACATTTCCGGGCAAGAATTTGAGATTGAGAGAATTTTAATATCATTCAAGATGTTTTTATCGCTGGCTAACCACCTCGACTATTGCACTAAAAATAGGTCTTGTTCCCTTATACTAAGGACGATATATTATTTTCAGGACTATATATCGTCCATTTTATCAAGGCCATCGCATCTTGAATTGTGTTCACACCGCTATTAATTTCAAAAAATCCCTAATATCCGAAGTATTGCGATAAAAACATAAAAAAGTGAGGACCAATGAAATTCTTGAGCAGGTATATTCCGGTACTGGTATGTGTAGGATTGCTTTCTGGTGTGGTCCATGCGCAATCTGTTGGCACGATCACCGGCACAGTGACCGACGCTGCAAGCGGAGAGAAATTGGAAGCGGTTCAGGTCCATATTCCGATTTTGAAACTGGGTGTAGTGTCGGATGAGCAAGGCCGATTTACCATTCCAAATGTGCCTTCTGGCGCGCACGAACTGAGAGCCGATCTGATCGGCTATGCGAGCGCGACAGTAGCGATTACGGTGACGGCTGGAGAGACTGTGACGGTTGCGTTGCAGATAAATCCCTCTGCGCTCTACCTGGATGAAGTGGTGGTGACGGGTACGGCATTTAAGGAGGCGCCCATCAGCATGACGTATGCGGTTGCAGTGGTTGGGCGTGAAAAGATGGCGGAACAGGGGTCTCCGCAGGCTGTTGATTTCTTCAAGCATCTGGGTGCGAGTCACGGCGTGATCGGCGAGCGGAGTAGTTGGTATAATGCGGGTCAGGCTGCCACCCTTACAGAGAGCATTGCCAATGTGAACCTGCGTGGGTTGGGAGCTTCAAGGACGCTGGTTTTGATCAATAGTCGCCGACAGACCTATGTTCCGGCGCGCTTGATTGGTGGACGCTTTGTCGATGTGAATGTTATTCCCTCTATTGCCATCGACCGGATTGAGGTGCTCAAGGAGGGAGCCTCGGCTATATATGGATCGGATGCAGTGGCTGGCGTCGCCAATTTTTTGACCCGATCCGATTTTGAGGGTTTTGAAGTCTCAGGCGCCCACGAATATATCGCTGGTGCTGGCGATACAAATATAGGCGCGATATGGGGTAAAAAACTCGGCAATGCCCATGCGGTTATTTCTGCGGAATGGATGGGGCGCCAGGAGCTACCTTCTACAGAGAGAGACTACCTGTTGCAGCCGTGGCACGGCGGTGGGCAACGCCTTGGATGGTCGAGTTTGGGGAATCCCGGTACCTTTGCCATTGGTGCCCCAGCTCCCTGGACAGCAGCTATCCACGCCCCTCGTTGTGAGGAGTTTGGCGGTTTCCGGGAATCCTGGACTTGTCGCTTCCGCTATCAGCAGTATGAGAATCTGGTCGAAGAAATGAGTCATATGCGCGCTTTTGCCGAGATCAATGGTACTCTGGACAATGGTACGGATTACCACGTCGAGGGCCTTTGGGCTAAGGCCGAGATTCCCAATTGGTACACGACGCCTTCGTATCCTCCGTTCCCACTGACAGATACGAGCATTATGGAAGTCGCGCCCGACCACCCGGGGCGGCAGGCTTTTTGCGAGAATTACGGTGCAAATCCCGGCGATCTGTATTACGACGCATGTCAGGGTGGCGAGAACTGGTATTTCAATGGACGACCATTCGGGAACTCGGGACCAGGGCGCAGGTTGGGCCGCGAATCCAGCACTTTGCGCATGGCGGCTTCGGCAAATGGCGATTTTAAGGCGTTCGGCGGTCGAGATGCCCATTTTGATGTGGGGCTTGCTTATTCGCGCACTGCGGGAAATTACAATTTGCCGGGTGTGTACATTGAGCGGTTATTCCTCGGTTTTCGAGGTTTTGGGGGACCAAATTGCGGCGTTGGTGTGGAGGCAGATCGGACATCTCTTGCAGGGATGCGGCTCGGTCCGCTCAATGGCAAGGTAGCCGGCCAGGGTGACTGTCATTACTACAACCCCTTCGGCAATGCCATCGAGTTCACGGATCAACATGGCTCGAATTTTGCGAACTCGCCGAATCCCGATTACCGCTCTGGTCTTGAGAATAGTCCCGAATTGCGGGAATGGCTCGCCAATCAGGAAGTCGATCTACAGAGTACCTCGGATATGCTGGTTGCCGATGCGACGCTGACGGGAACATGGACAGAGAATGTCTGGCTCAATGCGAGTTATGCCGCCGGATATCAGTTCCGCAAGCTCAGTGCTACTGGCGATCCGAACGACCCGGGTGATGTGACCATCAACCCATGCCCGGTTCCGGGCGATAAGGGGTGCTCAGAGGAAGATAAGTTCGGTCCCTATGCGTTCACGAATGTGAATCGGCCGTACTCCGAAGACCAGACGGTACACCGCTTTTTTGGCGAAATTCCCCTGAGTCTGGGAGAGCGCGTTGATGTGCAACTCGCCGCGAATTACGAGTTCCACGATGTGGCGAGCAGTTTTGATCCCAAGTTCGGCTGGCGCGTGCAACTCTCGGAGTCTCCAACCCATTCAGCGTTTTTGCGCGGCTCGGTGCAGACGACATTTCGCACGCCATCGCTGGACGATGTAAATGAAAGTCCGTTATCGACACTCGAGTGGATCAACCAGACGGGGGCTTACCAGACAGTGGATCGAATCGGAAGTAAGGACCTCAAACCAGAACAGGCTTTTACCTATAATGCGGGTCTCGCGCTGGTTACAGAGGCAGGTTTCGAAGCGACTTTTGACTATTGGAGCTACGATTTCAGCGATGTCATCGGCGCTATGCCTCATGGCAGAATTACCGACTTATATGCCGATGAGGCTAATAAGAGTGCCCTGAAGCAATTTATTGTCTGTCCAGATGGGGTAGGCACTGGCACCTGCGCAGCTTCAGAACTCGAGCGGGTGCGGGTTGATATTGTCAACTGGCCCGGGGTCAAGACGTCGGGAATCGATGTGCATCTGGGTACGCGGATACCAGCGGGTATAGGGCAATTCGCGGCGAGCCTGGATGGCACTTACACGCTGTTGTATGAGACAAAGGCTCTGATGCATGGCAATCTGGTGCTCCAGGATGCGGCAGACGCTGCGGGGTACTTGAATTTTGGCAATCCCATTGCGACTTCGCTTCCCAAGTTGAAGGGGCGGGCATCGGCGGGCTACCACTGGAAGACCTATAGTTTGGTGAGTTATGTGAACTATATTTCGTCTTACGAGGACCGGGGATCAATGGGTTCCGATAATACGACAATTAGAAATTTATTCGGTACTATTGATTCGTTTGTCACCTGGGATGTAAGTTTTCTCTGGAATGTGTCCAGAGGGGTGAACATCGCGTTTTCTGGAATAAATCTGCTCGGCACCAGGCCACCACTGGTGAATATCGAACAAGCCTACGATGGCTTCACGCACGATCCCAAAGAGCGGCGGTTGAAGCTGGGCCTTACATATCAATTCGGGAGTTTATAAATATCCGAGAGCGCATCCTCGATTACAATACGAAAGCCCGTCAGGTGTGATGACGGGCTTTTTTGTTTAAATATGTACAGCAATTCATTATACCTCACATTTTTTTCGCACGGGCGATTTTTGCGATTCGCTGTACAATTTATCAAATGCTTCTGTGCCATCGTCTTCAATGACATCGAGTGATGAGTCGGGCTCTGATATAGGCTGGGAATCTTCGGGATAGACGTGGTGCATGTCCTGTTTCGTGCAGGCGTAATAGGTGACTTCACCGCTTTTGCGGCGGTACGCGTAGAGGTGGCGGGGAGGATCGACCCAGGTATAGTCTGCGGCGTATTGTTCCAATGCGGCGGGATCAATTTCTACGCCGAGGCCTGGCGTTTCAGTGACGCGGTAAAAGCCGCCCCGAACTTCAATCGCGGGTTTTATGAGTTGATGTTCCCAGGTGTTCATACACGTAATGGCCGGCCATTTGGCTTGCGGGAGGACCGCACCCAGATGCGCTGCCCAGGCTGTTGTGATACCCGAGCCGACGAGTTGCAGCCAGAAGGGCTTGTTCCATTGCTCGCATACGGATGCTTGTTTGAGAAGGCGCGAGGCACCTGCACAGATGACAAAACCATCGGTGACATCTTCTTTCATGGTCGTTTCAATGGGTGGATTGTTGTAGTGCATGGCAATCGGCCGTGCGATCAGATTTCTGATTTGCTTGTTGCCCGCCACGTCGTTTTGCGGAATCGGCGTTTCGATCATCGCCACTTCGGGATAGGCTTCCAATTCTCTAAGGTGCGGGATTGCATTGGCAGAATTGGCGAGGGTGCCGTTGTAGTCGAGGTCGAGGTGAAAGCCGGGGGGAACTACTTTTTGAACAGCCTGAATGGCTGCGTGCAGATCAAACCAGGGGCGAGCTTTGAGTTTTGAACTGGTATATCCCGCCTGGGCGGCTTGCCGACACTCTTCTGCCCATCCTTCGGGTGGCATGTCCATATTCCACCAGGATATGGGGCACCAGTCGCGCACTTTTGCGCCCAGAAGACGGTATATGGGTACGCCTTGCGCTTTTGCTATGGCATCAAATAGAGCCATCTGTACGCCAGCACCGAGACTGTCATCCCACATCAGTTCGGCGGCGGGTCTGCCGACAATTCTGTCTTCGATATCGCCTGGTACTTTAGCCCAGGTGTAGTTGGGTATGGTTTCTCCCCATCCTTCAATGCCATTTTCGAGCGTGATATGACAAATCTGGTGTATCCGCCAGTGGGGAAGCCAGTAGCCGAGGTGTTTCTGGCTGTGTGGCGTGAAGGGGACGTCGAGATTGATGAGTTCAATGGTTTTGATTTTCATATTTGCCTCCGGAAAGGTTGACGTGTATAGCGCACAATATGACACATAGTACTCGATGTCAAGCACAACGGAAGAAAGAAAACGTGCATGGTCAAAAATTTGGTTTTATATTGGGGTTCAGTAAACGAATCAACTAAGTTCGCACCGATTTTAGGTGGTAGGGTGGGACAATGAACTGGTCTGAACAGCGACCAGTTGTACACCGTTCCTTAATTTTTAATTCACAATTTTTAATTCTTAAAAGGAGGCGATGTATGGCAGTGCAGTGTATTCATCTGGGTGTTGGCGGCAGGGGGAAGTGGCCGGTTGCTATGTTTGCGGAGCGAGATGATGTGGAAAGTGCGGCTTTTGTCGATGTTCACGAAGGCAATATGAATGCCGCTATGGAAGTGTCGGGTTTGCCCGAGTCGCGGTGTTTTAGAACGCTTGAGCAAGCCATGAACAATGTGGAATCGGATTGTGTGATCGTTATTACACCGCCAGATTCCCACGCGGATATGATTTTGGAAGCGGTCAGAGCGGGGAAGCACGTTCTGGTCGAAAAGCCGTTTACAAAAACTCTGGCGTCGGCAAAGTACGTTGTGGACGAAGCCGACCGCATGGGGGTCAAAGTGGGGGTGAGTCAAAATGCCAAATACAATCCGGCGACGATGACCCTATCGCGCCACTTGCGAGAAGAGACGTATGGCAAGGCGAGTTTTGGGCTTTTTACCAAGATAGGTTGGCGCAGCAAGGGGGTACACCATTCGGGTCACGACGATCATTCCTATTTGTGGGAGCGAGGCATTCACGATCTGGATACTATGCGATATATTTTGGGCGCGTTGCCCGTGCGAATGTGGGCGCATAGCTTTAATCCGCCCTGGAGTCCGTATAAGGGTGGGGCAGGTGTTTCCGGATGGGTGGAATTTGATGGGGGAGCGACTGCGACCTATTTTGCGACTTTTGAACCGCATAAATCGGGTGGCGAAACCCGGGTGGATGTGGATGAAGGCACGCTTTCGCTTGAGGGTGGCAATCTCGTTTTGACGCGCCGCAAAGCCGATCCCGAAATATTGCCTCTGGACACAGGTCCTACTTCGACAGATCTGATTGTCAATCAATTTCTCGCGTGGATAAATGGCGGTGAAGAACCCGAGTTTTCAGGACGCAATAATCTGGTGACTATGGCGATGGTCGAGGGGATGGGCATTTCCTCAGAGTCCGGGCGGATTGTGTCGCTCAAAGAGTTTGTGAATGTGTGAGTGGTTTACTGAGGTACAGGTCGAAGGGACGAGGCTCTCTGGAACGCATGTCCGCGAGTCTGTCAGGGAAGAATCTATTTGACAATATGTCCTTGAAAAGGGACATTTCGATTATGGAAATCGTCTATACTGAGGTCTTCGAGAATTGGCTCAAGCGACTTGGCGATCGACGTGCGAGGGCCTCGATTGTTTCCCGAATTGAACGCATCGAAGACGGCAACTTTGGAGACCACAGATCGGTTGGAGGCGGAGTCAGCGAGCTTCGAATCCATATCGGCAAGGGCTTCCGCGCCTACTACACGATTCGGCGAAACACCGTGGTGATCCTGCTCTGTGGTGGCGATAAAACGACGCAACAGCAAGACATAAAACGCGCTCAACAGATGGCGAGTAAGATCTAAGGAGGTATCATGAAGCTCAAAAAATTCGACGTAATTGATTTTCTCGACAGCGATGAGGCATTGATTGAATACCTCAACGTAGCACTAGAAGAAAATGATCCAAAGTACTTCGCCAGGGCTCTCGACAATGTCGTGCGAGCAAAAAAAATATCCTCCATCGCCGAAGCCAGCGGTCCGAGGCGGCAGGTATTATACCGCATGCTGTCCAATGAGGACAACCCACGGATCGACACGCTCTTTAGAGTGCTGGATACCCTGAACCTTCGCCTTGCTATTACCCGATAGATAGCTACTTACATGAACGTCATGTGTGACTTTAGAATAATAGTGAAAAAACAAGCAATTAGTGGCCAGCAGTCAGCAAAACAAGGATTTTAGAGCTGTCATTGCGGCAGGGTGTTAGCCGCAATCCAGATTGTATATAATTCCCATATTTAAATCCCGCCCCTTTTGTATATAATTCCCATTTTTTTCCATAGATCAATGGTAGTGACAAGCCTGAAATTTCAGAACGCAATAATCTGGTGACTGTGGCAATGGTTGAGGGGATGGGTATTTCATCAGAGTCCGGGCGGATTGTGTCGCTTAAGGAGTTTGGGAATGTGTGAACAGGGTGTTGCCATCATCCGGAAGAGAGATACATGAACTACATCGGAAGCAAGTATTCTCTCCGTTACTTCCTTGAGGAGGGTATTTTAAAAAATGTAAATGCGGGTTGTAAGGTATTTTGCGATGTTTTTGCTGGCACTGGTGTTGTGGGGGCGCATTTTAAGCAGAAGGGTTTTAAGATTATCTCTAACGACATCCAATACTACTCCTTTTGTCTCAATCGCGCACTTGTAGGCATTAATCGCGTTCCTTCATTTTGTGGGATTCTGAATGATCTGATACCAGCAACGCAATCCTGCGATACAATCGACACGGTATTGGAATATCTCAATACCCTGAACGGAAAATCCGAATTCATCTATCGCAATTATTGTCCGGGGGAGACAGAGGGAACAGAGTTTAAGAGACAATATTTCTCGGATGAGAATGGCAGGCGGTGTGATGCGATTCGGATGCAGATTGAAAACTGGTGGCAGGCGGGCAAGCTGACGGAGGATGAATACTTTTATCTTTTGGCGAGTTTGATCGATGCGGCAGATCGGGTTGCAAATACGGCATCGGTCTATGGTGCGTTTTTGAAACATATCAAGAAGAGTGCGCTGAAGCCCCTGCAATTGAAGCGGCTTGCCATTGTCGAGAGCGATGAGGAGCACGAAGTACACAATGTGAATGGGCAGGAGTTGGTCGAGAGACGGCCTTGCGATGTGCTGTATATGGATCCGCCCTATAATCATCGCCAGTACTGTGCGAATTACCATGTGCTGGAGACGATTGCGCGTTACGATGATCCGGATTTGAAAGGCGTGACGGGGCTGCGTCCACAGGACGATCAAAAATCGGATTTTTGTATGAAGCGGCGGGCGTTACCTGCATTTGAAGATATGGTTAAAAAGTCTTCGGCGCAGTATGTATTCCTCAGCTATAATAGCGAGGGGATTATGGGTAAGGATGAGATTTTGCAGACGATGGGTCAATACGGAGAGGTGGATTTGATGACGCGGGATTACCAGCGTTTTCGGGCGGATGTAGATCGGGAGAATCGGGTTTATAAAGCAGATCAAGTAGAAGAGTATCTGTTTTGTCTGAACAAACAGTGAGGTACAGGACGTTTTATGGGCTGGTTCACATATATTGCGTTGTTTTGGGTGCTGGTTTTTGCAGTTCACCAACCATCTCAAATACAGGGGAGTACGATGATAGTTGCAACGCAGAGTTCTTCGGAAAAATCAAAAGCCGCAGCCGATTTTGTGGGCGATGGGGTGGGCGATCAGGAGGAGATTTACTCGGCGATTCACGCGCTGCCAGCATCTGGTGGGACGGTGACGTTGATGGAGGGGACGTATGATATCCGCAAGGTGGAGGGCAAGCTCGGGGGATTGATTATTGATCGTAGCAATGTGACACTAATAGGGCAGGGTGCAGCCACGCGGTTGATTCTGGCGCCGGATCAGAATACCAATGTGATCCGCATTATAGGAAATGGCGTGGGAAATATTGTGATTCGGGATCTCTGGGTAGATCAGAATCGGGATCAGAATCCGTATAATGGGGCGGAGTTCGTGAATATTTCGCACGGGCGGTTCGAGTATAATGGCATTAAAGCATTTTGTGCAGAGCCGGGTGGGTCCTGTCCCGAGCCGACGCACAATATTACGATTGAGAATTGTACGGTGCTGAACGCACAGAGGCTGGGCATTATGCTTGATGGTCCCAATATGCGGGTGGTGAATAACCATCTGGGCAATGCCCATTCCGATGCGGTGGAGCTTCTGGAGGGTCCGGGTTTTGTGATGGGAAATTTTGTGGAAATTACCGGGCGCACGCATGTTGCGGTGGGTTCGGATCGAGGCAATTCAATTATTATGGCGAATAATGTCGTGCATGTACGAGAGGGGGGCGACCTGGATATTGCTTTTCGGTCCTGGGCAGATTCCGAGCGGCATGTGATTTCCAATAATATTGTTATGGTGGATCAGGGAGGAAAGCTGGGGCTGGCGATGGATGTGCGTGGGTTTGATACGTCTATTACGGGTAATGTGATTCGAGGGCTGAGCGAGGCGGAGCGCCTACCGCTGTGGCTTACGGGCGCAGGTATGGCGGTTACTGGCAATCATTTTCAGAATGTGGAACTGATTGTGAATGACCAGACCGGTACGAATCGTCCGATTTTGCTTCAGGGTAATGTGATGGAAAATTCCGGGGTTTCGCATGAGGTGGGTAATTTGATTCGTCCGGAGGGAAATTGAGGATGGGAGAAAACAAGCTATCGTTTGACCACATCCATATTATCAGCGAAGATCCGCAAGCTTCGGCAGCGTGGTACGTCAATAAACTGGGCGCGACGATAAATAGCGAGATCGAGCTTCGCACTGCGCCGCAGATCAATGTGAGCCTCGGAGGAGCGACGCTTCTGATCCGAGGAAGGCGCCCCGGTGAAGATCCGTCCAAACCCGCGCCGATGCGAGATTTTGAGGATTATTCGAGCCATGACGCATACGGTACCGATCATTTCGGTTTCACATATCGAGGCGACTTGCGGGCGTATTGCGAAGTGTTGCGCGATAGGGGGGTAGAGTTCGCAGTTGAGCCATGGGAATTTATTCCCGGTAGCGGTGGTGTGATATGCTATATCGCCGCACCCGATGGCGTCAGCATTGAGCTTGTTCAGGCGAGGCAGCGTTGACTGGTAGGGCGATAATACTATCTTGTCTCAGGATGGCATCTGCATTATGTTAAGATAGGTTATGAAACCCATTATTAATTATTTGTGTCGGAAAAAAGGAGATTTGATATGTCAGAACAGGATTATCGCGTGGCGCCGCCGGGGTTTGCGCGTGATCAGTGGGACGAATTTCAAGAGGATGGCATGCTCGTTGTGGAAGACGCGTTGACGGACGAGGAATGCGATCGCTATATCGAGATGATTGACGCTGCGGCTGCCCGCAGTGAAAAATACGATTCCTCGAAGTTTTTTGGGCCAAACAATATTGTGGAGCGGTATCCCGAATTTGCCGAGTTGATCGATCATCCTCGGCATATCGGATTTATGCACGATGTGTATGGCGAATTGCTAAAGCTCCATATTTCTCAATTTTTCTTGCGCCCCCGCGATACGAGCCGCAACAAGTGGCATCCCGATGGCGCACGCGCTTTGCCCTATGGCGTTTTTTCACCGGTTTTGCCCATACAAATCAAAGTGGCGTATTGGCTGACTGATCTTCCCGAGCCAGATATGGGAAATTTTGTCTATATGCCCGGCAGTCACAAGGGGCAGTATTTTGATTTTTACGATACCCATGATGAAGTTCCCGGCGAAAAAGTAATTTGTCCAAAGCGCGGCACGATGACGTTTATGCACTGCAATACCTGGCATCGCGTGGCGCCCAATAATACGGATGTTGTGAGAAAGAACATCTTTTTGGCTTATTGTCCGTCGTGGATTTGCGAAGCGGACAGGCACCAATGCGATCCCGATTGGCTCGCCACGCTCAACCGCGAGCAGCGCATTATTATGCGAAGCTATAATGGCGGATATGCGAGGACCAAGCCCGCAGCCAGTGAATTTCCACTCTTTCTGGATCGGGAAACGGGTTCTGATCGAGACTATGGCGTTTGGCCCGATCACGTTGAGTTGCATCGGCGCAAACGCATGACCACCGTTGAAAAATTTGAGTTGGCATCCGCTTGATGCAGGAGGCTGTTGTGAAAGTATTGATTAATGATCGCCTGGACGATCACCATCTGGTGCAGATTCAATCGTCGGTTGGGGATATCGACCTGATTATCCCCGAGTCAAGTGATGATGCGCTGGAAATTATGCCCGAAATCGACATCATTTTTGGGGGTATGAGTCGCGATATGTTCAAACGCGCCGAACGCTTGAAGTGGGTGCAGACCTGGGGCGCAGGTGTCGATGGAATGATGTATGCAGAGTTTGTCCATAGTGAGGTGATTCTGACGAGTGCAAAGGGCACTGTGGGCGTTCATTTGTCGGAACACGCGATGGCTCTTTTGCTGGGGTTGACCCGGGGAATTGCGCGCGCGGTCCGAACGGCTGATTGGAATGAGCGTATGCCCATTCGCCACGCATCGTGGGAATTGATCGATAAAACAATGGGGATTGTGGGGTTGGGTGGCACGGGATGCGATGTGGCAATTCGAGCGCATGCGTTTGGCATGAAAATTATAGCTGTTGATCCAGAAGACATCGAGGCGCCAGACTGTGTAGAGGCATGCTGGAAGATGGATCGTTTTTACGATCTTTTATCCGCGTCTGATATCGTGGTGGTCTGCTGTCCATTGACAGAGGAAACGCGCGGGCTTTTCGACCACCTGGCATTTGAGAAGATGCAGAATCACGCGCTTCTGGTCAATGTCACGCGGGGTAAAATTATGGATGAAGCATCCCTGGTCGAGGCATTGAAAACCGGACAGATTGCCGGGGCGGGGTTAGATGTGACGCCACAAGAGCCATTGCCGGACGATCATCCGCTGTGGCATATGCCCAATGTTATTATCACACCGCATACTGCGGGAGGGTCTCCCAATAGGCAGGATCGCATTGTGAATCTGTTCTGCGAAAACTTGCGGCGTTTTCTGAATGGGGAAGATATGCTGAGTGTGATCGACAAAAATAAGGGGTATTGAATACGTTTTCTCTTGACACAATGTTACAAATATATTGATATTTACAACGAAACTGATACAGAAGTGTATTACTCAGTATAATTCTATTATTTAATGGTCTCGGGCAAGGGTGACTCGAGGTCATGTGCCCTTCTCTCAAGTAGGAATCCCTGTGTTGGGATCACCGAATCGGGAGAAGGGCGTTTTTTGTGTGGCAGCACCCTTGTAAGGCGTTATATTAGGCGGTCAGAAAGGTAAGAAGGAGGTTTTTGAGTGGCTTTAGCAAGAGAAGCTGTTGTTCCTGAATCTGCCAGACCTGCCGTGACGTTCCGCGCACTCGTTTTGGGTACTTTTCTCACGGCGATGGCGACGATTGCCGGGTCGTACGCGAGATTTATTCTTCACACCACGAGGTTGGACCAAAACCATCTTTCAGTCGCTGCTGTTTTTCCCATTGTTGTGATCGCGCTCGTGCTTTTGCGTCCGCTCAAGCTGAGTCGGGGCGAGCTTATTGTCATGTTTACTATGGCATTGATTGGCGCGACTATGCCCACGTATTTTGTCGGGAAATTGATCGCCAATTTTACGGTGCCGTACTATCTGGCAACGCCCGAGAATCAGTGGGCGACCTATTACGAACCCTATTTGCCAGAGTGGTCTATCCTGCCCGCGGGCGAACCCCTGCGGTGGTTTTTTGAAGGGCTACCGCGCGGGGTTTCCGTGCCGTGGGATGCGTGGATTGTGCCCGTGTTCTGGTGGATGACTGTGATTGCGGCTTTTTATGGTTGCTGTCTTTTTCTGATGGTCATTCTGCGAAAGCAGTGGATAGAGCACGAGCGCATTGATTATCCGCTGATGGAAATGCCGTTAGCCGTGATGGAGGAGGACAAACGAAAGGGCTTTTTTCCAATTCCCATTATGAATAACCCGTTGTTCTGGGCGGGCTTCAGTCTGACGTTGTGCATTATCCTCTGGAATGTCATTTCCTATTTCAGTCCGACCTTTCCTACGATTCCATGGCGCTTTGGGGGTATTCAGTTTGGGCGCGAATTTCCCCCGATTCCCGTGCGTCTATATCTGATGGTTGTGGGCTTTGGGTATTTTATCAATCTGGATATTTCGCTGAGCCTGTGGGTGTTCAATGTTTTGACCAATCTGGAAAATGGTTTTTTTAACCGCTTTGGTCTAAAAGCCGGTACAGATGAAGAGTATTCCACAGGACCGCTGGCGATGGGCGCGCAATCCATGGGGGCATTTATTGTGGTGATACTCGTTGGCTTCTGGATGGCGCGCGGGCATTTGCGCGGGGTTTTTCGCAAGGCATTTTATCGCGATGATTCGGTTGATGATTCCGATGAGATCGTTTCGTATCGCACAGCGGTTTTTGGCATTATAGCCTGTTCTGCCTATCTGGTCGTCTGGCATTTGGCAACGGGCATGGCGTTTAAGTATATCCCGATTTTTCTTTTTGGTGCTCTGGTCATGTATCTGGGAATTACGCGGGTTATTGCAGAGACTGGTCTGATTTCTATTCGCGCCCCTCTGATGCCGCAACCTTTTGCCATGTTTGTGATGGGGTCGGATGTACTTTCGCAACAGACGCAGGTTTCTATCGCGCTTTCGTATTCATGGTGCAGCGATACCAAAACCACGATTATGCCCGCGCTTGCCCATTCTGTAAAGCTTTACGATACTATTCGGGTCAATCAGCGGCGGTTGATTATTCCCATTGTTCTGGCGATGGCCGCAGGGGTGGTGGCTACATTTATCTATACGATTTATATGGGCTATTTGAATGGCGCTGCAAATTACGGGGGTATTTTTCACGGGGGACTCGCGCGGTTTCCCTGGGATAATCTGGTCAAGAAGTCAAAAGATCCTTTTGCGTTACAGTGGCTGCCCATTATGTATATGGGTATTGGTGCTGCAGTAACACTGCTCTTGATGATCTTGCGCTATCGGGTTTCGTGGTGGCCGCTGCATCCGATTGGGTTTGCTGCCGGGCCGGTTTATCCGGTGAATAGTGTCATTTTTGCAATTTTTCTCGCCTGGGCGATCAAGTCTATTGTTTTGCGGCTTGGCGGCATTCGTGCCTATCGCACGGGTCGGCCGTTTTTTATTGGGCTTATTATGGGGCATTTTGTAGGGGCTGGTATTTCGTTTGTCGTCGATATGATCTGGTTTCCGGGGCAGGGGCATAGCATTCCGTTTTCGGATTAACCTTTTTCGAGGAGTTATTGGAATGAAAATTACGGGTATTGAACTCGACGCCGTGCAGGTCAATCATCGAGGAGATTGGGTGTTTGTTCATGTAATCACAGATGAGGGCATCCAGGGGATAGGGGAGATGCGCTCGGGCAGCAATTATGCGGCGCAGTTGGCGGCTTTGCGCGATTTGGGTGAATCGGCTAAAGGGTGCGATCCGAGAAAGATTGAGGCTTTTGTTTCGCGCTATACAAGCACAGAACGCACAAAGGTGGAATTGTTCGCCTTGAGTGCGTTTGAACAAGCGCTATGGGATATTTTGGGCAAGTCGCTCAATGCGCCTGTTCACGCGCTTTTAGGAGGCGCGTGCCGAGATGAGATCCGGCTGTATGCGAATATCAATCGGGCGACGACAGATCGGTCTCCCGAGGGATTTGCCAGGAATGCCGCTGCTGCAGTGGCAGAGGGGTTTGATGCGGTCAAGTTGGACCCTTTTGACGGGGTGCGCGGTGCCGACAATGCCAGAGACGCTGCAAGGGGTATTGCGTGTATGCGGGCGGTCCGTGAAATCATAGGTCCAGAGGTCGATTTGCTCGTGGATTGTCACAGTAAGTTCACGGTTCGCGGCGCGATTGAGGTCGCGGAGGAATTGCGCGATGTCAATCTGTTCTGGTTTGAGCAACCCACACCCGAAGCGAGTCTCGATAATTGTCTCGCCGTAAAAGAAGGATGTGGATTGACGATCGCGGGAGGCGAGCAGCGGGCTTTGCGGAGAGATTGGGTCGAGGTGGTGGAGAATCTCAGCATGCATATTCCCATGCCCGATGTGACGGTTGTGGGCGGTATCGGCGAGTTAAAAAAAATAGGAGATATGCTCCACGCCTGGGGGCTGCCCACCGCGCCACACGGTCCCTTTGGCCCGGTTGTGATCGCGGCTGGTGTGCATGCGATGGCTTCTTTACCGGGGTTTGTCATTCTGGAATACGGATGGGGAGAGATTCCCTGGCGAAAAGATCTGACCATTCCAGGCGAGGAGATTGTGAATGGACGCATTCGCATCAATGATCGCCCGGGCCTCGGCGTTGAATTAAATCCCGAGATGGTAGAGAAGCATAGAGTAAAAGTGTGACGTACAATAAAACAAAGGATATCTGTTTAACAAGGATTGTCCTTTGTGTTCGGAAATACATTATTTCATTTTCAAATAACTTGTTGGGCATCACAAATCTGCTAGGTAGCCGAAGGGTGATTTCAATAAGGATAAGTCAGGATAAGGTCAATGGCATTAGCAGAAAACAATTTTGAGCAGATAAAATCACGGGTACAAGCTGCGTATGAGATAGAAGAACCCATAGTGCAACAGTTTCGAGAGTTTGCCAGAACGCTGAAAAATGAAGTGAAACCGATAAGATCGTATTCAGCTAATGCCGTATCATTTGTCTCCGCGGATGGTGGAGATAATAGACTGTATTTCAATCCTGCGGTCATTGAATTGGTAAGAGTTGTTGACTCAAGAGGTAATCAGTGTGCATTAGATGCAATTGCGGGTAATACTAAATATGATAGCTTGAATTCAAGAATTGAAAGCAATAACCCTTTGATGGTGGAACCGCTAAAAAAACTTTGCGAAGATCTAGGTGTGAGTGTTACTGAACTTTCTTATTTGCTAAAAGGACTTGGTGAACCAGGAAAAAGCACGGGTGCAACGCGAATATATAGGGATATTATAGAGTGGGCAGTGCTTTATGAGTTACTACATAAAGAATGGGGCTCAGATACTATAATAATCAGGGAAGGTATGCTGCGAACGAAATCTTTTAGTAGAAAGATATTCCCAAAGATTGATGAAAAAATTAGGGAAGTCTGTGAAAAACAAAAGAATAATCACGTAAATATATCCATAGTTGGAGTTGCTAAACATAGTGCTGTGCTGAGTAGATTGGCAATTGCTTTGGAATTGGAAGAGACATTTCGCAGACCTTTTCCCTGCTACGTAGAAGTCCCAAAAGATATAGAATCTAAGTGTTATAATTTTGATAGGACTTGGCTAGATACTCTTGAGACAAGCGAACCAAATGAAGATGGAAAATATCTATATCAGTCAATGGGAAAACTGTATTTAGTTAAATTTGGAGATCAGCCCTTTAGCCCTGTATGGCCAGTTGATTTAGCAGAATGGGATACACAAGATGCTTCCAGGATCATCGGTCAATTATTGAATGATGCTCAGCCTGGTTTTCCTATACCGGACTTCCCACAAAGTATTCAAAAAGCGCATGACTTTGCATCTGTGAGTGGAATTGAAGTTGCAGTATTACAGGATATTTTATTTAACGGAATTACTCAAAAACTTTCCTCTATAGACCAGGAGAAATTGTTGAGGATGAGGCATCTTAGCCAAGATCTGATAAATAGGAGGTATAAAAATGCCTGAACTGTTTGCTAAATCCAACCTCATGGGAACGTTTAAAGGGTTTTCTGAACGGGGATACGAATTTGCCGCAGAGATAGTAACTCCTTACGATGCAACAATGCTCGAAAAGCCACAACTCGGCCAATTTTTGTTGATTGAACTTGGCGATGTGCAGGAGGCCTCACTTGGCAGAATCACCAAATTTGTTCCGTCTGGTCTTCTGGCAACCAGCGAAGGTGAGGACTACATGAATACAATGCAGAGAAGGGATCAGGATGTTCCTGAAGATCTTAAAAAGG
>JAPPAB010000075.1 GCA_026705765.1 Gemmatimonadota bacterium | reverse complement strand
GCCTACGACAAATCCGGCAATGTGGGCGAACCACGCGACGTCACTTGTGCCGCTGGCGCTTGAGGCGTTGAGCAATTGAATGACAAACCATCCACCGAGTACGATTAGTGCTGGTACGCGAAGGATGAAATAAAATACGAGTACCAGTATTCGCGCGCCGGGATATGCCGCCAGATAGCCTCCCAATATTCCCGCTATGGCGCCGCTGGCGCCCACCATTGGTATGGTGGATTCCGGTTCGGAGAGCACATGTGCCAGTGTTGCTATCACGCCGCAAAATAAATAGAAGAACAAGAATCGCGCACGTCCCAGTGCTGCTTCGATATTGTTCCCAAATATCCACAGGTACAGCATGTTGCCGCCCAGATGTAATATGCCGCCGTGCATAAACATCGACGATAATAGCGTGATATACAGGGGGATGGGTGTGGGAGAGATTGCATCCGTGCCGTGCATGATTTCAAAGGGGATCGCCCCATATCGCGCGATAAATACATGAAATCCGATGTCGCCCAATAACCAGGCGTACACGAAGATGCCCACGTTGGCCAGCAATATGCCGATTATCAATGCGGGGATACGACCGGAAGGCGTTTCGTCTTTGAGGGGGATCATCATGGCTATTTGATCCTGAATGCCGTGGTGCGCCGCGATTCATTGCCACAGATGTCGCGTACGATAACTTCCAACTTGTGCGATCCGGGGGACAGGGGTTTTCGCGGTTTGGCAAAGATGCGATTTTCTTCCGGGTCGTATTCCACAATGAGAGCGTTGCCGTCAATGCGCATCACCATGTCTTCCTCTCGCCATATACCCGAAGATGTATCCCATATAGAAGCAGCAACCCTAGGCTGGCGCTGTGCGAGTACTGTGCCGTTGGCGGGGGTTATGCTGGCAATTTTGGGGGGTACAGTGTCGGCGAGCAATGCAAATACGCCAAAGTTTCGCACGTTTCCCGTTATAGTACCTGTCTTTGAATTGCGTTCCTTATCGACAAAGGTCCAGCTATTTCTTCCGTTCCATTTATAGATGCCGAGTTTGTCTATATTGGGATGATCCCGAGGATATAAAAACGCGATTTCCGCTCCTTTGAATGCCACATCTCCGGGCATTATCCGAAACGCAGTTCCCACCATGCGTTTGTCCTTTATCTGACTTTCGGGCACGATGCGTCCATACAGGGTTTCGTAAACGCCCTCTTTCTCAAATCGCACCCGCACCAATCCGTCATCCGAGCGCATTTCTCCGCTGTCTTGTGTGACGGTTTGCTGGGTGATCCGCAGTTTCTGTGTTTGTCCGTTTGTCTCAATTTGTACATCTATGTCGTCGGCGTGTTTTTCATCAAATGGAATGACAGTCTGATATGTTTTCAAACCTGTCTGTTGAACTGCGAGGGTTCGCGTCCATTGTTTGGAAAGTTGTGCTCGAACGGTTGGTATTTCTGATAGTGTCCGATTGGTTGTGATATGGACAACTGCAAAGGTGGGGAAATACGATATTTTGCTGGTTATTTTCGGGTTGTGCTCTGGTGAATTTTTTGAGGGAAATTTTCTATTTGTGTTCTGTACCCGCAGAAATACGACTGCTTTTGCGCGGTTCCCCTTTACATCTTCGGCAATGATCTGCAGGCGGTGTACGCCCGGCGAGAGTTTATGTCCCGCACCGTTGGTTTTTGTTCCCGCAAATAATACGCCTGATCCTTCTTTGTAATCGCCGTAGAAAGGCAGGCGATTGCCGGGTTTGCGATACAGGCTGTGAAATCGCCCCAGGCCGCGACGGCTCATATAAAAGTCATAGGCGAGTTCTCCGTGGCGGGTTACGTCGTATCCAAATAGGCCACAGGTTTTTTGAAATATTTCTTCGCCATTTATCAGGAGTCGCATGCGGTAAGGGGCTAAGCGATTTGTCAGTTGAGACTCATTTGCGCGGTCAAATGCTTTCAGGCCAATGCCTATGGGCCCCCAGACGGTTACGGTATCGGGATGTGTGAAGATTTTTTCTTTTCTTCGATAGGCGAGGCGATGTGATACTGGCTTGTGTCCGCCTTTGACCCGTGCATTTGCGTTTAAGGGTGCGAGGCCGACCGCCTGTATGGTTGGGGGTATGGTGTCTTTGATGTCAAATCCATGGAGCAGGGGATTGATGGGGCGGTGTTTTGCGTCGCGCAATTCGAAGTGTAGATGCGGTACGCCAATGCCCGTGCTGCCCGAATATCCCACTATTTCTCCGCGTTTGACGGGGATTTGGTCGGGGCGAAAATACAGGTTTACGCTGTATGTTCCGCGGCGGTCTTGCTCTTGCTGGACGTATTTTTCGATGGGTTTGGAAAATCCCGATAAATGCGCCCAAAGCGCGAACAGACCATTGTCGAGTTGAACATATACCACGCGCCCGTATCCCCAGGGCGATGTGCGGACCCGCCAGACGTATCCGTCGGCAATCGCTGTGACGGGATATCCCTCTTTGCCATAGGTTTTCAAGTCGATGGCCGCGTGCAATCGCCCGCCCCGATATTCACCAAAGGTCGAGGTCAATGCCGGAGGGGCATCCATGGGCCAGTGATAATTTTCTGCGTGTGCAGTGATGAGGAGGGATAGGAGGATATAAATTATGGCAGATAGACGGAGCATGTAGGAATTCAGAGCGGTTGTAAGTCGTTCTTTAATTTTTGTCGCATTGAGTATAGGGCTTTTACCCACCCTCGTCAAGAAGCTGAATTGCTTGCATTTATAGAAAAAAACCTTGCCAGCACCAAGTCCAACAAGTAGATTACAAAACTGGTGTGGGTGGCATCCTGCATAATCCTGTCTAATGTGTACAACTTCGGCAGAAGTTTATCCTGTTTATCCTGATCCTATCTGGAGGAGAAGTTCCAATGCTCGCTCAAATGCGTAGTGCTACTTTTATCAAGGCGATGATGATTATTGTTGCGGTTGCTTTTGTCGGCCTTATGGTGTTTGAATGGGGAGCTGATTTTAGCAGTCGGGGTTTCGCCGCTATTGGTGATAATATCGGTTCTGTGAATGGTCAGGATATTTCTGTTAAGCAGTTTGAGGCCGAAGTCCAAAATGGCCTTCAACAGGCCAGGGCGCAAGGCAATGAAGATCCCGATGTCAGCCAGATTATCTCGCAGACCTGGGAACGCGTGGTTACGCAAACCCTGTTCGGGCAACAAATTGACAAATACGGTATTACAGTTTCCGATTCTGAAGTCAATCACATCAACCGCACACAACCCGCCGAGTGGATACAACAACAGGATTTTTTTCAGACCGATGGCACATTTGATCTGGCGAAATACAATCAGTTTCTCGACGATCCCAGTACGTACAGTGATCCCCGAATGAAGCAGTTTGTTCTGTTTGCCGAAGAGAATGCGCGAAGTCAGTTGCTTTCGCAAAAGCTCGAGACCCTTATTGTTGGTTCGGTCAAAGTTACCGATGCGGAGGTCGAGCAGGCGTATATCGAGCGCAACGAAAAAGTGCGCGTGTCTTATGTGGGGTTTGATGTCAATGCCATTCCCGATTCGCTCGCGCTGGTCGCGGATGCTGAGATTCAAGCTTATTACGAGGGCCGTCGGGACGAATACGAACAAGATGCCGCCATACGCGCGGCCTTTGTTTCGCTCCCCAAAATAGCGACCGCACGCGATGAGGCAGAAGCCAAAGCCGAGATTGATCGGGTTTTTGCCGAGGCTAAGAGTGGTGAGGATTTTGCCGAGCTTGCCAGGGCGTATTCCGATGGGCCAAGTGGCCCGCGCGGTGGCGATCTCGGCTTTTTTGGGCGGGGTCGCATGGTCAAGCCTTTTGAAGATGCGGCTTTTGCGCTCGATGCGGGGGAGATATCCGAGCCGGTTAAAACGCAGTTTGGCTGGCATGTTATTAAGGTGGAGGAGACGCGCGGCGCGGCTGATAGTCTCGAGGTTCACGCGCGGCATATTCTGGTTGAGGTGCGTCCCGGGCGCGATACGCTGGATAGTTTGCGCGTGCTTGCCGAGGAGTTTGCAGAGATAGCCGAGGATGTCGGGTTTGACGCAGCTATCAACCAGAGGGATTTGCAAAGTCAGGACTCGGAGTTTATTACCGCTGGCAGCTTTTTCCCTCTGCTGGGCAATAGCACGTCGGGGCTGGTCAACAAATTCCTGAACGGTTCTCTGGGAGATGTTTCCAGTGTTTATGAAAATGATCAGGGTATCCACGTTTTCGCTTTGCGAGAGATCCGCGAGGCGGGTCCTCGGCCTCTGGATGAGGTTAAACCGCAGATTGAGGCGAGTTTGAAAAATAAAAAGAAGGTCGAGGTTGCCGCCGGTCGGCTGGCCGAGGTGATGGGGCAGATTAAGACGGGTAAATCTCTCGAAGAGGCCGCCGAGTTTTTCAATCTCACGGTTCAGGCGCCAGAGCCTTTTGCGCGCACGGGCTTTGTTCCCAGCGTGGGCAGTCGCAACGCTTTTGTGGGCGCGGCATTTCGTTTGTCAACGGGTCAGACGAGTGAGGTCGTCAAGACGGACCGCGGAGCTTATATTTTGCGCGTGGAGGAAAGACAATCTGTTGATGAGACGGGTTTAGCGTCGGCAAAAGTGACGTTGTTGCAGCAGGTGCTTTCACAAAAACGCCAGGAGGTTTTCGCGGCCTGGTTTACCGATTTGCGAGAGAATGCCGAGATTGTCGATTACCGTCACTTCTTCTACTCCGAT
Source organism: Gemmatimonadota bacterium (assembly GCA_026705765.1). Lineage (NCBI taxonomy): Bacteria > Pseudomonadati > Gemmatimonadota > Gemmatimonadota bacterium. Next base: position 15,301 of record JAPPAB010000075.1, on the reverse strand, counting down.
TATTAGAGGGCCGGACACGTGATTCGCCTTGCCTTGGCGCAAATTAATGTCACCGTAGGTGATCTTGCGGGCAACCGTGAAAAAATTCTCGACTATGTTCACAGAGCGCGTGATTTGGGGGCGCATGTTGTCGTTTTTCCCGAACTCGCGATTCCGGGCTATCCGCCCGAGGATTTGCTTTTTAAGCCCCGGTTTATCCAATCCAATCTCGATGTGTTGAATGAACTCGTTCGGACGACGCAGGGTATTGCTGCGATTTTCGGTTTTGTGGATCGTCACGACGATATCTACAATGCCGCGGCGATTGCTTGCGATGGGCGCTTGATCGATGTTTATCACAAGGCCTATTTGCCCAATTACGGCGTCTTTGACGAAGACCGCTATTTCCAATCTGGGAAGACCGCAGGGGTGTACCGCCTCAATGGTATCACTTTTGGGGTTACGATCTGCGAAGATATCTGGTATCCCGGCGGTCCCGCAAGGCAACAAGCACTTGCCGGCGATGCCGAGGTGCTGATCAATATTTCTTCCTCTCCTTTTCACGATGGCAAAGAGTTGTTGCGCGAGCAGATGATTGCTACGCGCGCGACGGATAATAGTGCTGTTCTGGCTTTTTGCAATCTGGTTGGCGGGCAGGATGAGTTGATTTTTGATGGGGGTAGCCTGATTGTCGATCAGGAAGGGCGCGTTGTTGCGCGGGCACCCCGGTTTGAGGAAGATCTGCTGGTGGCGGATGTTGATGTTGAAGCTGTTTTTCGCAACCGTCTGCACGATTCGCGGCGGCGCAAGGAGAAGCGCGATGTTTCTGCTCCTGTCGCTATTGATCTGCCGGATTTGAACCCCAAAGCTGTGTGTCTTTCTCCGTCTGAGAGACCAGATTTTCCGCGTCCAGATGAGCGTCTCAAGAATATTTACGATGCGCTTGTTCTGGGTACGCGCGATTATGTTGTGAAGAATGGGTTTGAGAAGGTTTTTATCGGGTTGTCCGGAGGGATTGACTCGGCGCTTGTCACGGCTGTTGCACACGATGCGCTGGGGCAAGAGAATGTGGTGTGTGTGACGATGCCCACTCAGTTCTCTTCAGAGGGTACGTTTAACGATGCCTTGCAGATGGCGGGCAATCTCGATATCCGCATTCTGACGCTGCCGGTTCAAAAGTTGTTTGACCAGTATCTCGGTTTGCTTGCCGATGAGTTTGGCGATTTGCCTTCTGATACTGCGGAGGAGAATATCCAGCCGCGCATTCGCGGTACTTTGCTGATGGCGCTTGCCAATAAGTTCCGGGCGCTGGTGCTGGCGCCGGGGAATAAGAGCGAGTTGAGTATGGGGTATGCGACGCTTTACGGCGATATGGCGGGTGGTTTTGCGGTTATTAAGGATATTTATAAGACGCTTGTTTACGATCTGGCGCATTATCGCAATGGTCTGTCGGATCATCCCGTTATTCCTCTTTCGATTATCGAGCGACCACCCACGGCTGAGTTGCGCGATGATCAGAAAGATACGGATAGTTTGCCGCCTTATCCGGTGCTGGATCCGATTCTCAAAGCGTATGTTGAGGACGATACGAGTTTGCAAGATATTATTGCGCTGGGCTATGACGAGGAACTCGTTACGCGGGTTATACGCACGGTGGATATCAACGAGTACAAACGCCGTCAGGCGCCTCCGGGTATCAAGATTACGCCCCGCGCATTCGGACGCGATAGGCGATTGCCGATTACGAATCGGTGTCGGGAGTATTAGGTGGAGGATGCTATGAGATCCCGTGTGATTTTAGTAACACTATGTTTCTTTTGGATGATGTCGCATACGTCATCCATCCGAGCAGAAGAATCATGGCAAAAAGTAGAAGTGGGGCCAGATAAGGGGAGCTATAAAGGGAAGTTGTGGGGTTTGGACGCTCTTGCAAGGTTTGAAAATGATCAAAAGTTTGTCACATTTACTGTTAATCAGCAGTATTCCTCTGTGAAAGCCGCAGTCGAGACCTGTAGGCGAGTGGGTGGCCTGGCTGAGGGGGTCATAAGCGAGTACGGTTCCTTTGACATTGTTCGCGAGATTAATCAACGCGCAGTGATTAATATTTTTCCCGGTCTCGTTGAGATCAACCAACAAGCCCACCGACAGGTGATATTTACAGCCCCTTGCAATATATCAATCCAAAATAAAGACAATCCCAAAATCCGCACTGATCTCAGCGTCGAAGACAAAAGCACCACGTTCAGGATGCAACTTACATTGCCAATAAAGACGCAGTAGTTGCAAAAGGATATCCAGGCGCAGCACAAGGAAGTATTTTAATAAAAAGAGAGCGAGCCAAAAAGGACTCGCTCTTTTCATTTTTGAGAAATAGAAAACAGCCCAGGGGGTCAGCCTCTGGGCTGTTTATTGTGTGTCATACCATACGCCTAACCCACGGGTTTGCCAAAGGTACTGGCAAATATCAGAAAGTCTGAGAATACGACCGCACCATCCCCGTCCAAGTCTGCCGCGGGATTGTATTCTGGTTCCCCTTCCATCGTGCCAAAGGCAGAAGTAAAGAGCAGGAAATCAGAGAAATCGACATCACCATCACGATCTATATCTCCATTCCGTGCCAGAGGCGGTCCGTGGCGCATCACCATAAGGGCCTGGAACATCGTTTCAGAAAGAGATACTCCCAGAATAGAAACGGTATCTCCTGCCATCAGGTCTGTAATAGGGAAAAAGAGTCGGAGGAGATCATCAGTATTGCCAGAAAAAAAGATCTCGAGAATATCCTCAGCACTTGTTTGACCGAGGGAAACCATCAGGGCGTTTGAAGCATCTATCTGTATTTGTTGGTTGCCGAGTTGAATGATAAACGAATTTGTTTCAACACTTACACTTTGAACATTGATCTCCATAATTTCAGAAATTACTGGCTCTGGTTCTTCTGGTGGTATTTGCAACACTATTTGTAAATCTGTCACGCTTTTCCCATCGACGACCTGAACCAATTCTGTAGGATCGACCTCGCCCGTCAAGAGATTGACCCCTTTATACCCAAATATCTGAATCTCCTGGCCGGTTTGTTCGTTCACCAGACGATGTGCCATCAATATCGCGTAAGATCCATCCGGCACATGTTTCAAATCAAATGTCATTTGTTCATTGGAATCGGTAATGCGGACAAAAGACCATAAAATAAAATCATCGAATTCTTCCAGTAATGGAAAAATAAGTCTAAATCGTTCAGGGGCAATAAGCGCAGCCCCAGCAAAACGATCATCGCTTACTGTAAAACCATCAGGCAAGGTCTCCACAATTCCCACACCGGAAATGCTAGCACCTGACATTTCTGCGGTCCCCAAAAAATACTGCTGCTGTTCATCAATAGGATCTATGTCCGATGCACCAAAAAGGACTTGATAGGTGGCACCTTCTGGCAGGCTGATGGTGCCTGTTAATGTCAAGCTATCTGGACTAATGGCCAGATCCTGCGCGATTGTGATATCTAAAAGCAGATCAATAGGATAGGAAATAACATCTCGGTCAATATCAAAGTACTTAGTGATAGTTACCTGAGTAATGCTGTCGCCATCGAAATAGGGCAAAGTTTCAGGTTCCCTCAATTCGTTAAAAGTTACGACTGGTTTATTCATTGTGATTTCAAATCTCTGCATGCCACTCGGCACAGGTGGATTCTTCACATCTTCCTGGAGTGTTATGCCGCCTATCACAAATGAGGTCACAGCCGTCTCAATCTCCTGTCCCCATATAGGGCTTCCCATCACGCCAGTAGCTATTGCTACCACGAGGATCCTGCGAATACATGTTGACATGGCAGATTGCATTTTAACCTCCCGTTCTTCGCCCATAAGGAAAACCGAGGCCGACACAGGCGGAGATCGCTCGGTTTTTGATGCTGGTTTCTGCATTGAAGTTAGATGCTGTTGCCGAATTGGTGGGGAGGGAGTCTGCGATTAGAAAAACGGCTATTTGTAGCCTGAATGCAGGCTCTGTAAGCCCGTTTAGTTGCATCAACACAGATTCGGAATTCGGCAACAGCATTGCTTTGATGGAGAGTTTAGGGCTTGTTTTTCAAGCCTGTGATTGTACTGATCGCTGCTCTATCTCTCTATTTTGTTGGTTTATTCTACTCATCATCGTGCGCAAGGCTTCGGATCGAACTTTATCGCCCCAGATAGCATAGAGTAAGGCGAGATGAGCCAAATAATCGCGTTTTGTTATCAGTGTCTGAACATTCATAAGTCACCTCAGTAAAATCTGATTGTTGTTATTCTCTCGCACATTCTATAAAGCAAGATGCGTGCCATAAATTTGTTAAAATAAAAAAAAGCACTTGAAAATGCTCAAGTGCTTGAAAAACAAAAAGATAAAATTTTTATGGTCTAAGTACTATAAGTCGTAACTTTTTGTGAAGTGTATAATTTTTTATACGATTAAAAAAGAAGCCACGAAAAAATTATACACCTCACAAGGTCACGTCCAATTTGCTAACGCATCTTTAGACGCGCCATCTTTTTTATTAGACCATCGCGGGTCAACCCCAATTCTTTAGCCGCATGCGTGATATTGTCTGCGTGTTTCTTGAGCACATCCTGGATTATATGTTTTTCAAACTCCGCGACCCTCGCTTTTAAATGGCCTTTAGTCTGTGTCTCTATCCTCAGGCTATCTCCAATAGGCTCTGGGAACAAATCAGGCGTAATTTCACGACCTTCTTCTGACAGGGCAACGGCTCGCTCTATCACATGCATCAATTCTCGGACATTGCCCGGCCAGGTATATTCGCACAATACATCCATCGCCTCAGTTGAAATACCTTGAGCCACTTTTTCGGAGGTCTCGGCAAAGTGGTTCAAAAAGTGATGAGCAAGAAGTTGAATATCTCCATGCCGATCCCTTAGAGGTGGCAGGTGAATCTCAAATGTGTTAATTCGAAAAAATAAATCTTCTCGAAACCTGCCGTCTCCAATCAATACCTCGATATTCTGATTGGTTGCCGAGATGAGACGGATGTCGATTTCTTTCTCCTCATTGCTTCCCAGCCTGCGAATTTTGTGGTCTTCCAGAACGCGCAAGAATTTCACCTGAAGGGGCATGGGCAATTCCCCGATTTCATCGAGAAAAAATGTCCCGCCCCTCGCGTGTTCGATTAACCCGACGCGGTTCTGTTTCGCATCTGTGAATGCCCCCCTTGTATGACCAAATATCTCACTTTCAATAAGAGGCTCTGGCAGGCCCCCGCAGTTGAGCGGCACAAATGGCTTATGGCTGCGCTTGCTATTGGCATGAATACACCGGGCTACCAGTTCCTTGCCCGTTCCGCTCTCCCCTGTGATCAGGACATTGGCATCTATGTCACTGATTTTCCGCATCAGATCAAATACCTGCGTGATCGCTTCACTGTTCCCGATGATGTTTTCAAACCGGAATCGCGTATCCAGCATTTGCTTGAGAGCACTGTTCTCCAACCTCACACGCCGCAGTTTCAATGCCCGTTCTATTACGATTAAAAATGCATCTGGATCAAATGGTTTCCGAACAAAGTCGAACGCGCCTGTTCTGATCGCTTTCACTGCACTCTCAATGGTTCCGTATCCGGTAAAGACAATCACAACAGCCTCTTGATCGCGTGCCATAATGCTTTCAAGTACAGCCATCCCGTCCATTCCGGGCATTTTCAAATCCACTATGACCAGATCGGGGTTTTCAGTCTCGAATAACGCGATTCCAGCCTCACCCGAATCTGCTATGACAACAGTGTACCCCGCTGTCTCCAGAAACTTCTGGCAACCGCGCAACATATCCGGTTCGTCATCTATTACGAGGATCTTCTCTTTTTGCATATCTCTTACTCTGTTATGGGAAGATAAATCTGGAACTCGGTACCTTTACCTCTTTGACTGCTCACCTCAATCCGGCCTTTGTGCTCTTGAATTAAACCATAACTGACCGAAAGACCCAGGCCGGTTCCTTCACCCACTTCTTTGGTTGTAAAAAAAGGATCAAATAGATGGCTGAGATGTTCTTCCTCAATGCCTATGCCTGTATCTCTTATCCGGACCACCACCCAATCTTCATCTGTTTGGTCTGTCTCCAATGTCGTTGATACGGTCAAAACACCGCCACCGGGCATCGCTTCAATCGCATTGTTAAACAGATTCAACAACACCTGCTCAATGCGTATGGGATCCAAAAACACTTTGGGCAAATTGTCTGCCAATTCGGCCTGATACACAATGTCCTGATTTTGCAGCGTATTTTCAACCAGTCTCAAGGCCGTATGCACGGTCTGGTTGACATTGATCCAGTCAGGGCTGAAAGATCCCTGCCTGGAAAAAGCCTGTAGCCCCGATATGATCTGCCCGATCTTATTGTTCTGGCGTTGAATGACCCTTAGTGTCTCGATCAGGTCCTCTGGCAATTTTTGACTTTCGATATTTTGCATCACACTGGCAATATGGAGTTTGATAATGCTCACGGGGTTGTTCACCTCATGTGCAATCCCGCTAATCAATCTACCCACGGCTGCGAGTTTGGTTGATTGCACCAATTGCTCCTCCAAAAGTATGCGCTCTGTCATGTCGCGGATAATGCCTGTAAACACCTGCTTGTCTTTTAAGGGGACCTCACTGACAGCCAGATCCATTGGAAATTCAGTCCCATCTTTACGCAGTCCATTCACTTCTCGTCCAAATCCGATAATTTTGGGCACGCCGGTTTTGAGATATCTACTGATATAGCCATCGTGTTCACTTCGGTAGGGTTCGGGCATCAGCATTTTGACATTGTTTCCGATCACTTCCTCAGCACGGTAGCCGAATATCTTCTCGGCAGCGGAATTGAATGTTTGTACAATCCCCTGAGTGTCAATCGTAATAATCGCGTCAACGGTGGTTTCCAGGATCGCCTTGTAATGGCTCGCCGCCTCTTCAAGTTCTGTGAGGATTTGGTCTCTGTGTCCATCCCTGCTTACACCCGCAGGGACATGCCTGTTACTCTGTGGTTCGTCCTGAGCTTTCATCATACTACCTCGGAATTTTGGTCTAATGGACAGGTACATTTTCTGCCCTTTTTTTGGTGTTGTCAAGTCAATAGTCTGAAAGTTTAGAAACTAAAATAAAATATCTAAGGGAATACAGCAGGTCAAATCATCGCGTACTCCCAACCAAATGTGTGAATTGTGTGAAAGAAAATACTTGATAATGGACATTGAATGACACAAGTTATTTTTAAATTAATTTTTTCTATTGATTATTGATACCATGTAAACAGATGGAGATCATCTCGGAGGGATCGCCATCATGTATAACATAAATGTGTTGGATTGCCAACTATAGAGACTAAGATAAGCCCCAAAAACAATTCAAGAAAAGGACTTATTTATCAGATGAGAATTCCCAAGCGAATCCAAGCCTACGCTGGCCGCAAGGCCCTCGTTGACGGCATCCCGTTCACCATGCCCGTCGTTTGCAAGAACTCCCCTGTCCTGATGGCCCTGTTTCCGATCAACGCTGACAAAGCCGCCAAGCTTCTCGAAGGAGAGGAGATTTACCCCATCCATTTTAGAGGGACGGGGGTGTTGATCGTCACCGTCGTTGATTACCGGGACACAGTTATCGGCAAATACATCGAATACAGCATCGGAATCGCCTGCACACACAACACAAGTACCTGTAAATTCAAACTGCCAGGCTTTTTTTTTAAGACACTCAGCGTCGGGCAATACGTCGTTGATTTGCCCGTTTCCAGCGAGGTCTCCGTCAAGGGCGGCAAGGGCATTTGGGGCATGCCCAAACACCAGGCACCGCTCAATTTCATCATGGGAGACGACAAGGTCAGCAGCCAATACGATTTGGACGGACAACTTTGCACCTACGTCGAAATTGATCGCCCTCCCTCTACTGTAATTCCTGTGAAAATGAAGGCATCAAACTTCTGCGCCTTCCGCGGCATGCTGTGGAAATCCGATATCTTCTTCCGCGGCAAGGCGGGATTTTGTCTCGGTAGCCGCGCGAAAGCCAAATTCATCGTCGGCGACCATCCGCGCGTCCAAAAACTCAAGGCACTCGAAATTGGGCCCGATCCAATTGCCACCGCCTTTATCCCATCCGCCGAAGGAACCTTGGATGACCACTTCGAGACCTGGTTTCTGACCTATGACACGATGCCCAAAATGCCGCCCGAAGGCATGGAAAGCGTCGTCAATCTCGGCCTCAGCGAAGAATGGCCTCCCCCTCCCGACGTACCCGTTCCTGGCATAGCCACCCCAAAACAAGCCCGGACCTAACGGCTGATGACCATATCATCCCGACATACCCCATGCGGCGCGCCTTCCGCGAACTACCGCGGCCCTAAAAGATCGCTCGTTCTCTCCGGTGGAGGCGTTCGTCTCTCCTACCAAGCCGGGGTCATCAGGGCCTTGATCGAGCATGGACTCGTCTTCCATCACCTGGACGGCACTTCCGGCGGTAGCCTTAATCTGTCTATGCTCCTCTCGGGGCTTTCTCTCGAAGAGATGTGCCAAAGGTGGCGAACCCAGAATCCGAAACATTTCATGGGGTTTCTGTCCATCAAAGATTACCTCGACCCCGCCAATCTTACCGCTGCGGGATCTGCCGATGGCGTACTGGACAAAGTCTTCCCTCATTTGGGAATCGACGCCGAATGCATCCGCCGAGCAGCCGGCCTCGTCGGCACCTACAACGTGCTCAATTACAACGACAAACGCGTCGCCGTCATCGAACATACGGATATCGAGACCGACCTTATCGTCGCTGGCATGTCGTTGCCCGGCGTGATGCCGCCGGTCGTCAAAAATGGGATCACCTATCTCGACACCGGATTCATGCAGGACGCCAATCCCCTAGAAGCCGTTCGGCGCGGCGCAGAGGAGATTTGGCTCGTCTGGGGTATGGGCAATACGCCGACCTACCGCGGCGGCGGCTTGCGTCTCTACGTGCAAATGCTTGAAATGAGCGCCAACGGCGCACTGAACGTACAAATGGAACGTATCGCCGAACTCAACCGGCGCATCGCCAACGGCGATTCTCCCTATGGCCAAACCCGGCCAGTCACCCTTCACGTCATCCGTCCGGACTATCCTCTTCCATTGGATTCGGATCTCTTTTTAGGTCACATTGATCACGCCACATTGATCCACATGGGCTACGCCGACGCTCGCTGCTACCTCGCCACCATGAAACCCGAAGGCATCCCACCCTCCTACAAAGCCACCCAAATGCAAGAAGCCGAGCCGGGTGTCCGCTTTCGGGAATCCATGTCCGGCGGTTTCTCGCTCGGAGCGGACGACCCGAAGAAAGGTGCTGAACGTGGAAAGGCGAACAATACCGAATTCACGATCCAGGCGACCATCGACATCAAAGACGTCGAAGCCTTCGTCCGTGATCCCGAGCACACGGGAACCCTGATCGGAAGCGTCAACTTCACGCCTTTGGGAGGGGACTGCCCCGTTTACAACGGCGCGTTCAATCTCTTTTTTTCTGCGGACGATCCGGACACCAAACTCATAATCTACGAATTAACTTTCGATCACGACGGAAAAGCCTACCGATTCTCGGGAAATAAGGAAGTCAGGGATGATCCCGGCTTCGACCTTCTGTCCGACATTACGACCCTCTATGCCACACTGCATGAAGGTCCGGACAAAAGCGGTCCGATCATCGGTGCTGGCGTTTTGAAACTGAACTTCGGCCAATTGGCAGGTATAGTGAAAACCATCACAGCTACCAACGCCTCTGGTGTAAAAGAGAAAGCGCGTGTTTTGCGCAGGTTCGGAACATTCTTTTTGGGAGAACTCTGGGAAAAATACGCCCGATTTGCCGTCTGATCAGCAGCAGGAGATCCCCATGGGATTACACTCCGACTGGAATATTTTCGATCCTGAAGCACCGCCTCGGCAGAAACGTCCATTGCAAGTGGACCCGCCCGACGCATTCCATTTTCTCGCTGGGGACGGTACTCCGTTACGTCTCACCCGCTACCAGGGCGGCTCCAAGGGACCGGTAATTCTCTCTCACTGCATTGGGGTCTCCAGCCTGATGTACGCCACCGACACCATCGAAACCAATCTGCTGGAGTATCTCTACGCCAGAGAGTTCGATGTGTGGCTCTTGGATTTTCGGTTCAGCATCGAGCTACCTGCCTCCCGCAACCAAGCCACCATGGACGACGTGGCCACCCAAGATTACCCAGCAGCGGTGTCCAAAGTTCGAGAGTTGGCCGGAGCGGATAGCGTCCAGGTGGTGGCCCACGGAGTAGGCTCCTCTACCTTTTCCATGGCACTGCTGGCAGGATTGTCGGGGGTGCGCGCCGCTGTATGTTCTCAGGTGTCCACGCATCTCTTCGTGCCGACCATCAACCGAATTAAGACCGGGTTATGCCTGTCGTCGGCTATCGCCGCCGTGGGCTTCAAACACCTGACCGCCTATGTGGATGTCCACTCAGACTGGAAAAATCGACTGTATGACCGCTTCTTGACCATGTATCCTATTCCGAAGAAAGAGCGATGCGATAGTCCGGTTTGTCGCCGTATCACTTCCATCTACGGGCCCCTGTGGGAGCACGATAAGCTCGGTGATCAGACGCATCACGCTTTACACGAGATGTTTGGCGTGGTGAACCTTAAAGCTATGAAGCAGTTGGCACTGATTACTCGCAAGAACCATCTGGTCAACTCCCGAGGTGAAGATGTCTACCTCCCCCACCTCAAACGCATGGCCCTACCCGTCGCCTTTATTCACGGCGATGAAAACGACTGTGTGTTGCCCCGCAGCACCGAAACTACCTATGATCTGGTAAGAAAAAAAAACGGTAAAGAACTATATACCCGGTACGTCATACCCCAATACGGCCATGTGGATTGCATCATTGGAGAGAAGGCCGCCCAAGACGTGTACCCTCAAATTTTAGATCACCTGGAAGCGACCCAATCGGTGTAGAGAGGCGGAGGGATACGAGGTAGCCGATACTAATACTATAGTCGCGGATAGACGGTTTAGCCCTTCCAAAGCCAATTTCATCAAGTTGGTCAATAGGGTTTAGCGATCAAGTTCGTGGAGAATGGTAGGATAGGTGTCGCGAACCGCATTCTTGCCCATGAAGATATCGAGGTGACTATAGGTCGGAAAAAGATGGAGAGTGTGATAATTCTTGCGATGGCCGTCAAAATAGTTGAAGGATTTTACCTGGCTTTTGTAGAGAAAACAGCGATTCCGGCGACCGGCCAAAAACGCAATACGCGCATCTGTCTGCGGTTCTTGAGCACAGAAGTCGGCAGGCAGTTCTTCAAGCCCTTCGACCGAGATTAGATTGCCCTGTTTTACGCAGCGGGCCATCTGCTGAAAGAACTGCAAGGGCACGTTGCCGAACTCGTTTTTAAGCCATTCGTGCGTGGCGTCATTGAGATTCTCGTGGCGCCAGAGGGCTGGAAAGCCCGATCCGTATGTAAAGCTCACCTGCTTGCAGACAGGGTTGTTGCATTCGTGGTGCGTCAGATTGACAAAGAACTGGATCAGCTTAGCTACCAGCGAGGGAGCCTCCAATCCCCATTGGGGATTGAGGTAATCGGTCACCATTTTCAACATGGGTACGGCTATGTTTAGTTTAAGAACGGACCAGGCCGGTACAATAGGATGCAGCGATACGGCATTGGTGACGATGGTTGTCACCTGAGGAATAAGGCCGGCCACTGCCGACATCATGAAACTGGTTGAGCCCTGGCAATGGATAATGGCTTTGACCTGATTGCTGCCGGTGGTTTTGACCACGGTCTCGACCGCGGCGGGGTGGTCATAGGCGGCCGCCTGATCGAGGGTCCACAGATTTTTGTCGAAATTAATGCTGGCGCGCCAATTCTCCAGCCAGACATCGTAGCCGTGGTCTATGAGGTACTGTACCAGCGTGGTTTCGACAGGAGCCCTGAAGATATTGGCCCTGACGCCGGCACCGTGGACGAGCAACACAGGCCCTTTTGAAGGCTTTTGAGGGCCTTCTACATGGATGAGATTGCCCTCAAATTGGTCTCGTGCAGTAAAAGGGACGACGGTCTCCTGGTAGGAGGAGGCCGAATTTTTACCAGGCATGGTTTCCTCTTGAAAAAAGGCTTCTTAGATAAGACCGTACGTCCTGTGCAGAACCCGCGTGAAAAATGCGCCGAATCTGGCGGTGGCCTTTAGTGCATCCGCTACGGACGCCGCGTTAATGGCCTTCATGGTCGTGAGTTGTTTCATGAAATCCTCTGGTTTAATTTTGAGTATGCCTTTGCCCAGTAGTTCGCCCTGATCGTCCTCACCCCGCCAGACCGAGATATACAGGGTGGTCGTATCCGACCACATATCCGGTCCAAAGTCATCCCGCAACACCTTATAACCGTAAAAATAAAACTGGTCACCTATTTCAGAGGTGAGTTTCATGCGGTATTTCATGTTCTTGGTACCGGGTTCATCTGGATTGTCCACGAACAGGTTGAAGTGTCCATCGGTGACAGTCAGAGGTTCATCCGAAAGTGCCGGGGCAATGACGGACCCGATCATGCGCGCAGGGTGCTGGTCGTTCTCGATCATATATTCCATATCGTCTGACTGGATGGTCAGGATAAACTGGAAATCCGAATCGTCCTTTTCGCCCTGGTCATAGGCGTCCTGAAAATCGTCTTTGACTTTGGTGGAAAAGTAGCCTTTCATCGTCTCGGTAAAGCGTATGCCGATCTTGTCCTGGCTCACAGGCTGCTGGAGCGGCGCAGCAGAGGGCAAATCTACGTTGTAGTGCCAATCCTGGTCCCGATCCTCGGCGATTAGAGCGCAACACCGTTCCGAGATGGCCGAGATAGTCAACAAGGGATTTACCCCCACCGGTCTGGGAATGACAGATCCGTCAGTGACGTAGAGCCCCTCGTAAGCCTGCGTGCCATCGGTGCTGGCGAACACCTGTCCTTTGTGGTTCACCACCCCGCGCTGGGCATTCCTGCCCATGACGCAACCACCCAGCGGATGCACGGTCACCAGGTCGTGGCCGAAAAACTCGGACCAGAGCAAATTCTTAACGAATATGCCCTTGTGCGCTTCAGTGACCCTGATGAGGTTTTCGTTGACTTTTTCGAAGATTTCCTGTTTACCGACGCCGGGCCATTTGATACGCAATCTGTCGTCTTGCAAATACATCTCGCCGTTGGCATCGTCGTGGGTCATCACCAGGTATATCTGCGTGTTATTCATTGCGCCTTCGTACGCACCCCGGATCAGGCTCTCTGCCTCTCGGGCAAACTGCCGGGCGTCATCAGCCCAGGTCTTAGCCGTGTCCTTGCCGACCAGTTTGGCCTGAACAGCGAACGCCGCTGGCAACGTGGCAGACAGGGCGCCAGGGATGACTCCTTCCTCAATGATCATGCCATCGTCCAGGTTATCCTGACCGCGCAGATCAATCACGCCGGTGATACACGGCCCCACTGGATCTAAGGTACCGGGTTTTTTATCGCCATGACCGATGCTATTGATTTGACGGTCTGTATTGTAGGCAAACCCCAAAACATCGCCGTTGCCACTGAAGCGCTTGCCCAGCATCTTTGACGTGGTCAGGCCATTTTGTTGCGAACGCAGCAGGATTTCAGTTGAACCGAGTGTCCCGGCTGATAGGATAACGACTTTGGTCCGGACGATCATGGTTGGTGCGTCAAACTTTTCCTGACCCGATTCGACCAATTGGTAATGGACCAGCCAATTGTCCCCCTGTTGCTCTACGTATCGGACAGAGGTGCAGGTGAATATCTCGGCACCATGATTTCTGGCGTCGGGCAGGTAATTCATTTGTGTGGTATTTTTCGCGCGGTAGTTACATCCCGTCACGCAATCTCCGCAGTATTGGCAGGGCCGTTGCTCTACACCTACATGGTTGGGGCCGTCGAGATCAAAATTGACGTTGATTGGAGCACGGGCGAATTTGGCTCCCATCGCCTGTGCCGATTCTTCAAGGGCTTGCAATTTGGGCAATTTGGGTGCGTCTTCTGGATAGAGTCTGGGCAACAGCATCGCCCTGGCACGCTCATAACCCTGTTGGATAAGCCCGTCCTGCCGGATTTCGTCGGGCCATACAGGATCTTCGAATGTCCGATCTTCGGCTTTCAGGGAGACATTGGCGTTAATCAGGGAGGTGCCCCCCAACCCGCACCCCACCAGCACATTTATGTCCTCGTTCAGATTGAAGTCGAATAGATCGGTGCGTCCGCCTGTGTGGCCCATTGCTGAATTTGTCTGAAACTCGTTCAGGGCTTCGACCGGTTCGTCGGGGAAATCTCCCGGTAAGAATTCCTTGCCGCGTTCGAGTACGCAGACCTTTTTGCCAGCGCGGGCCATGCGGCTGGCTGAGATCCCTCCACCATAGCCGGAGCCTACCACGACGACGTCATAGGCGTCTTTAATTTCGTTATTCGGTAATGAAAGTGGTAGCATTGAACTCTCCTTGATTAGCGCGAAAAGATGCTGTTTTCACGGGTTAGTGTCGCCATCGCTTTTTTAATTTTTTTTAGCAAAATGCTTAGCCTGTTGGTATCTGAAACACTTTGAGATCAAACTCGGGCACTACGGATAGGATGTGGTCGAAAATATCCGCCTGAATCGCCTCGTAATTCGCCCATACTGTGTCGTTGCAAAAGACGTAAATCTCTATCGGCAATCCATGTTCCCCTGGTGCCAATTGTCGTACAAAGAATGTCATCTCCTGGTTTATTTCTGGATGACTTCTCAAATACGCGACAATGTATGTCCGAAACGTGCCCACGTTGGTCATGCGCCGTCCATTTACCAGGCTCGACTCATCTACCTTTTGCTCCTGGTTGAATTTTGCGAGTTCGTCTTTCTTGTGTTCGATATAGGTAGCGATGTATTTGATTTTTGAAAACCGCGTCAACATCTCTTCGTCGCAGAATTTGATCGTTTGAATATCTATTAAAATTGACCACTTGATCCGACGCCCACCCGATTCCTGTATGTCGCGCCAGTTCTTAAATGATTCGCTGACCAATGAATACGCTGGAATCGTGATAATTGTTTTGTCCCAATTTTGCACCTTTACGATGGTCAATGCCACTTCAATCACATTCCCATCTACACCGTATTTTGGCATCTCAATCCAATCGCCCACGGCGACCATTTTATTCGCACTCAGTTGTATGCCCGTGACCAGTCCCAGGATCGTATCTTTGAACACCAGCAAAAGCACGGCTGTCAACGCGCCCATTCCACTCAAAAAATATAAGGGACTGCGATTTAAAAAAATTGTGAGAATAAAAATGCTGGCA